>JAZLAP010000245.1:0-4690 GCA_045613265.1 Eubacteriales bacterium
CCTCCGACTTTATAACGAAGGCACGGTCTACTATCTGAAGTCGGGTACGGTCACTCCCTCGACGGGAAGCGTGACCTTCACGGCAAGCGAGGCGATCACGGCAACGCAGTGGATCAAGCTCGGCAACCTCAACCTCCTAGCCGACACCTATACCGTGACGGTGACGGTAACGGCAGGCTCGATCGTCGTTGACGATATGCTGCTCGTCCGTACCGCCGATTATCTCCACGTGATCGAGCTTGATCGCTCCGAGATCTCGACGACCGACGATAATGAGGTCAGAACGGCGGTCCTTTCGGATAACCACTACGTACACGGCAATCTCGGCGGCTACAGCGATCTTGAGCGTCAGTATCTGATGATGGAGATGCTTCTTGCCGAATATAACACCGCAGAGTCGCTTGACGCCGTATTCCTTGCGGGCGACCTCGGCAACTTCCGTCTGAATGCGGAGACGACGATCGACAACGGTAAGGTCTATCACTATTCGATGACTTACCTTATCGAGAACGTTCTCCGTCAGATGGCGGATACGGGGCTTCCGTTCTTTGCCACGCACTCGGGTCACGACTACGCCTCGAGCGAGATGTGGTACGACCTTTTCGGCTACGAGAAAAACTACGTTGTCGTCATTGACGGTGCGGCGTATGTTTGCCTCGATTTCTACTACGATCAGGCAGACCATAAGGCACACGAGCCGGCGGCGGCTCAGGTGGATATCTCGGACGAGGTGCGCGATCAGATCCTCGCGGTGCTTGACCGCGATGACATCGAGTATGCGTCGATCGTCATTCACTACGGCACGAACAATCTCCCGAACATGAACAAGATCGCGGCGCATCCGAAGATGAAGGTGGCGTTCGGCGGTCACACGCACGATAATACGACGCAATTGCAGGTCGGAACCGCACTTTCGCACTCGGCAATGGGCAGTGGCGGACTTCTGTTCCTCCAGCACGCGCACTTCTCTATTATCAGTGGCTACGACACGGGCGGCAAGACGCTGCACGATCCGATCATCAACCTCACGAACGAGGGCTACTATCAGGTGTATAGCGGTGTCTCCGTAAACGGCGAGGTCTACAAGACGCTCTCCGAAATCGGTCTTGAATACGCGAACTCGCACGAGACGACGAAGCTTGCAAGCGGCAGCTACTCGACGAGCGGCAAGTGGCAGACGGCGGCGTACACGACCGACGGCAAGAAGATCATCTTCTTCCGTAACGAGGTGCCCGTCGCGAGCAAGGAATACGCGCAGATCGCGTACAACTACTACGTGATCGACGGCGATAACGTCTACGCGGCAGATCTTTCCGCGGCGGTCAACGAGACCTTCGTCGTCAGCTACACGGGTGCCGAAGCGACCGACAAGTCGATCGCGGGTCTCGTCTTCGGAGTCGATTACTTCAAGGTCGGCGTCGCAAGCGGCAGTGACGTTATCCTGTTCGCCGCCGATCTCGACACCGAGTCGGGCAACTACAACGTAACGACGACGGGTAAGACCTATTACCTCGTGAACGGGGACGGCAGTCTCTCGCTTCTGTCGGGCGTTTCGGTTGCACCTCATGCAGTGGCGGCAGAAAACCGCGTCATTTCCGAGACGAATACCTATAACAACAAGACGGTTATGGGCTACGAGGTTTCGGGATGTCCGTGGGGTATGCGTATTCTTGAACGCGTGAACGGTACCGAGACCGACATTGTGGAAAGCTACTTCGTTTACGGCGGCTACGCCTTTGACGGTACCTATCTCGGCTATATGCGTATCCGTCCCTCGGATATGGCAGGCTATATCGATCACCTGTACGTTGTGGTTGACGTTCTTGAAAAATAATACAAAGGCAACCTTAAAAACGGTTGCACAAACCTAACGCAAAAGCGACAGCTCCTTACCGAAAGGGTAGGGAACTGTCGCTTATTTTTATGGTACGCTCGCCTTTATCGGACGAGGAAGATCGGATTTGTCCAAGCGTATTTTCCGTTTTTGTCAATGACCGACATGCGTATGTATTTGTAAGGACCGTACCATACGTTAAGGTCAAACTCGGCGTGCGTGGTGCCCTCTTCAAAGCGTTGCACGAGCGAAGGGTGCGCATCCGAATGCAAGCGGATCATCACGGCATCGGAGCAATCGAGGTAAGCCTTGCCGTCTTTTACATAAAAATCATAGATTTCCGGACCGCAGGAGGAGTAAAATTTGCCCGCCTCAAGTGCTGCAAGGATCGCGTTCACATTGTTTTCGGCGTTTACCATCACCCAACCGTTTCCGTGCCTGTTCATGGAGTGCCCGTCGTCGGCGGCAACGCCGTAAATGAGGATATCCTGACCGAGCAGCTCGTCCCAGTATGCCGCATCCTTGTCCACGTCGTATTTCAGGGCGGCGCCGCTGTTCCAGATCTCCATCGCAAAATTGCCCTTCATTTTTTCAAAATAGCGAGCAGAGGTACCGCTCCATTGCGGGTGACAGTAGATCGTCAGATTTTTCTTTGCGTGGAAATCATCAAGGTAGGGCTGATATTCTTCCTGATTGGTAACCTTCGCCGGTTCCAAACGCTCGTCTTGTGCAAAACCGTTTCCGTCTTCCTTGGTGGGACCGAGGCAAACGGTGTGAAAGCATCGGAGTCCGTATTGACAGGGAATGTTGCTGCCGGTGTCAAACTCCATGCCGGGAATGATCGTCAATCCCGTTTCCGGGGCAAAATTCGTAAAATTGTAGATTCTGTGATCGGTAAGGGCAAGAAAATCGTAGCCCTTTGACCGAAAAAGGCGAATGACCTCTTCGGGCGTGCCCTTGCCGTCGGAGCGTGTCGTGTGACAATGCAGGCAGCCCTTCAGCATTTTTCTTTTTTCTATGAATGCTTGTTGACGAATCATGGTATCGCCCATCCTTTCAAAACGCGATATAATCATGCTTTGCTTGCTTACCGTAATACTGTTTTCATTTTAACATAAATCAAAGCAAGTGTCAAGCCTCAATCGGTTTTCGTTTAAGACGATCGGAATTTTGATTTAAAAATACTGTTTTTTGCCCAAACGATCAATCCATTCCTTCGCTACAATCGCATTCGAATGTGGCGTGCCGATTAAAAGCGTGCAAGAAATCCTCGGTCACGCAAACTATGCAACAACAATGGACATTTACACGGATTTCAGGAAAAGTGCGCTTGATGATGCTACAGACAAGCTTAATTCCGCTATAAAATAAGACTTGACATTTTTTTGACACTGCAAATAAATAAAAATAAATGAATTTCAATAAGCTTTAATTAAAATAAAAAAACAGAAAAAGCCGCATAAAGTCTGGAAAATCCAAATTTTATGCGGCTTTCCCTTTTGTCTTGCCCTTTCAAAATCGATCCGCAGAGCAAGTTTTTTCGAAATCGATCCGTGTTTTTCAGTCATCGGATAGACTTATCCCTTGGCGATGATGGGCGCAAAAAGTTATCCGAGGTCTGTCGGCCTTTTGTGCCATGCTTGTAAACGAATCTATGTAGAAAACAATTTATACGCTTGGCAATTCTTTCAGCAATGTGCAAAAATATTCACTCAGATCCTCCGGAATTTCTTGCACAAGCATAATCGGATTGTTTTCATCACCAAAATCATACTGATACAAAAGACAAAGCCGATCGTCAACAATTATAAATGTATATCCCTTTGAAGTGCCAAAAGCATTGTCTTTGCTTTCTTTATAAAAGTGTATTTCATCTGACAACCAATCATCAGGATTCGATATTGGCACTTTCTTTAATCCGTCCTCGTTATTAAAGGATGTGAAAGGATTATAATCGTTTTTTGCGGAATATTCAAGAAGTCTATTAAACATCAAGGAATCTATTTCTTGAATCTCCAATATCTTCTGGTCGTTTTCGTCGTGTATATTTCCAAGCAGACAAAAGAAATTAAAGTTGCTTGCATCATTATAAAACGAAAATGCCTCGTCAAACTGTTCACTGCTGAAATATACATTTGGTTCTGCATTGCGGTCATAGGCGATATAACAATCATATTGTGTTTTAAAGAATTTGTAATAAGAGTTTCCTGAAATTTTTATACCTTCACTTGAAACAACATTCTCAATAGGATATAGTTCACCTATGAAAGCTTTCTTATATTCTTTTTCCTCTATTGTTACCGTATCCGGTTTGTTAAAATTTATCGTGCAGGAACAACAACATAAAATAAGTATCAACGAAAGAATGAAACATATTTTTCTCATATTCAAACCAAACCTCTTTTCTTGCTTTCATTATACCACAACTTTGTAAACATTTCAACTGTTTTGCAAGCAATTCTCAAAGGCTCCCTCCGGGAGAGGGCTGTCGCGAAGCGACTGAGGGAGAGCGCGTTGCCGTAAAGCTTAATCAGATTTTTAAGTCGCGCAGGCTCCTTCCACCGCTATCGCGAGAACCCCCAAAACTCTTTTCATTCGTTTCGGGGAACCCCGCCGCGGTCCCCCGTCTCGCTTCGGCTCGGTCACGCTCGGGCTCTGACACCACACCGTGGTGTCATTCACTACCCTCGCGCCGCTTCGCTACCTCTCGGAGGAAGGCTTATTATAGTCCGCCGGCAGAACCATAAAGAGAGAAAAGGAGTACGAGCAAATGCTTGTACTCCTTGTTTCTTGGACGGGGGAGGTTTTTATCTCTTCTCCGATATTCTTTTGGCTATTTCGTCGGTATCGCAGGAG
>JAZLAP010000246.1:0-7170 GCA_045613265.1 Eubacteriales bacterium
AGACCTTGCAGGCGAGGCGTCTTCCCGTACGGGTCACCAAAAAAGGAAAGCCACCTCACAAGAGGTGGCTTTCCTTTTTTGACGCTGTGCCAAAATCGGCACGGCGTTTGCTTCTGCAAACGCATGGGTTCGAGAACACACCGCAGAGCATCCGCCCGCTTGCGAGGCGGTGGCAAGGTGTGTCCCGCCGACGCCGAAGGCGGTCGGATTCCCGCGAGGAGCAAGAGTCTTCGCCAAAGGCGAAATTACCGTTAAACCTTTCCTTTTTTGACGCCGTACTCACATCGCCCCGGCGGCGTAAGCCGCATGGGTTTATTGATATAATAACACAGCTATTAATATAGCAGCACAGCCCTTGATTTTCAACCGGAGTCAAGGGCTTTTCTCTTTCGGCAAAAGAAAACCCCGCGGCAGATTTAATTCCGCGGGGAAAGACTGAGCTTCTTTTTTAAAAAGGGAGAAAATTGGATAATGTTTTAGAAATATTCCTCGCCGAGAAGGTCAATAAGAGCCTCTGCGAGTTTTTCACCGTACTTCTTCGCACCCTCTGTATGCGGGTGGAGATTATCGTAGGTGTCGGCAGCCTTGGTAAGCCAACCGTTCGTTTCGATAATCGAAACGGTGTTCGTATCACCTGCGGCAGTGAGTTCTGCGTTAAAGGTAGCAACGGTTGCACGGATATCGGCGGCGTGTGTCTGCCAGATCGGAATCACGTAAACGATCTTCGCATCGGGATACATTGCGTGAATGGTGCGAAGGTTATTAAGCAGAACGTCCGAGAATGTATTGCCGTTTGCATCGGCATTTCCGTCATTCGTACCGTGGTTGATGATGATGAGATCGGGAATATTCTTCGTGGTATCCACGGGCTTATCTTTCCAGTCATAAGCCAGCGTCGTGCCGAAGGGCTGTGTCGAGCCTGCGTTCAGAATGCCCGTTCCGCCGTAGCCTGCATTGTAGCGGACAACGCCGAGTGCCTCGGAGGCAAACCACGAGTAAGAATTCACACTTGAAGACTCTGCCGTTACGACGGGATATTTTCCGTCAAGCGAGCAGATGCCCTCGGTGATGCTGTCACCGTAGAAGTGAACGATTTTTCCCGTCGGATTGATACCGATCGCTTTGCCCGCGTTCGGCGTGACCGAGTGTACCGCAAAAGCGATACCCTGCGACCAACGCGCCGTCTGATACTGATAAATGCAGTCCATCACGACGCGAACGACGTGCTTTCCGCTATCGGGAAGTTTAATGACGGAATCGGTAACCTTCTGACGAATAGGAGCGCCGCCGTCGATCGTGTAAGCGAAATACGGCGTCTGATCGTAGGTCACGCCGTCCTGAGACGAGGTGTGATTCGTGCGGTCATTGAAATTCAAGCGAACGCTCGTTGCGCCGTCGGTCATAAAGTAGAAGGCAGAGCCGCTTGTGACCGAAACCATATGCGAAACGTTATTGATGTTTGCTTCCTGCCACTTGCCGACGAATACAGGTACCGTTTTGTTTGTCACTTCATATTCTCCTGCGAGAAATTCATTGTATTCTGCCATCTTCTCATCCGAAAGTCCTGCGCTGATCGCAGAGGAAATAATACGGAAATCGGAGACACTGATTCTTCCCGTGAAATCCTTGCCGTAAATCTTTACCGTGTAGGATCCCTTTTCGAGATAGACCTCGCTTGCGATTACGGTCTCGGTCGTGCAGGCATCCCAAGAAGCCGCCGTCGCGATACGGTAGCATCCCGTCGTTTTATAGGAGAACGTAACCGTTTCGCCCTTTTCGTTCGTGATATCAACGTAGAAGGTCGCCGCGGCACTCGTACCCATAATCGAACGGATATCGTAGTAGCCCGATGCTCCGATCGTGACGGTTGCCGTCGCATAGTGATCGGTAGAGGTCAGAGCGAGCGACTCCTCGTTGGTGCCGGCACCCGTTCGTGTAAATTGCTTATAGTTGAGAACGGCACCGTTATTATCCCATTCGGGAGCGACGGGCGTGAAGCGGATATCGGCAATGCCGATGTAGCCGAGGGCTGCGTCATGCGAAAGCGTTATCTCGTTTTTGCCCTCAACGAGACGGATATACGTAACGAGGCTGTATGCCGTCGCATCCGAGACAACGAATTCCTCTCTATTACCCGATCCCGCATTGCTTGCGTACTGTCTCCAACGCGTTGCGCGTCCGCTGTCACTCGCATTTTTTATTTTCAAATTCATCAGTTGAGAACCGTTGCGGTTCCAGCGCATTTCAACGGCATACACGCCCTTGACGTCTGCGTTGACGGTAAAGGTTACGTTTCCTTTTGTAATCACAAGGGTGTCAAGCGTGCCTGCCGTACCCGCAATCACTGCATCCCCCGCGGTAGAACTTGTAATATCCTCTGCGGAAACGGTGAGCGACATACGGTAGACGACAACGTCGATATAAAGGTAATCGTCGTTGCCCGTCGTGCCGCTGACGGCACCCGCACTCAACTTGTAGCCATCAAATTCGCCGAGCGTGATCTCATACGGCGTGTTTTTCGTCGTCTTCAAGGTCGCCATTTCGGGGATCAGCACCTCTCCCAACGGAGATACGCCGCGCACGGTGATATTCGTCGTGTCCGCAGCAACGTATCTTGCCGTAAAGGTACGGTTCTCGGTGATGGCGAGCGAGGAGAAGTCGGTAACGACCTCTCCGTTTTCGTCAAGCCATTCGATGAGATAACCGTTCTTCTCCGCCTCAGCGGGCGGTGTTGCGGTAAAGCCCACCGTTACCGACGAGGCGGTTTGCTCCTCACCGTAGACAAAGGTAACGTCGTATTCGGGAAGTTTTTCTGCGTAAACGCCGAAGATATTGTTTGCGTAGTTGCCCGTTGTCAAGGAAACGCGAACGGTGTACGTGCCGCCTTCGGTGATCGTCACGGTGTCGGTTGAAACAGCAGGCACGGAGCCGCCCTTATAAGAGGAGGAATAGGTAGCGTTCGGTGTCGTAAGCACCTTTACCGTATTTCCGCTTGCATCTATGACCGTATAGGTATAGGTTGCCGTTGCCGAAGTACCGACGAGCGCGGCGAGATAATACGTGCCCGCGTCAAGTGTCAGGCTGTAATCGACGTATCCTGCGGCAGAGGTGAGCTTGATGCCCTTACTGTCGTTATTACGGTCGATACCGCTACCCGCATTGTGGATAACGTCGATCGCTGTCGGCTCTGCCTCAAGCGAGAAGAGGAAGGAATAGATGCCGACGGCACCCGTCGCATCCGTACCGCCCTGCTTCGTGAAGAAGGAGATGGTGTAGGTTCCTGCCTCGAGATATACGTATGCGGTCGTAGAGCCGTATTTGTAAGCAGCAGTTTTTTCGGCATCGGTCATCGTGTAGTCGGTCGAGGAAACGTAGACCGCACCCGTCTTGTTGTTCCAGTGATCGATATATTGCACCTTCGTGGTATGGAGGCGCGTATCCGCACCGTCGATCACGAAATCAAAGTAGGTGTCTGCCTTGCCGCGCATCGCGAACTTATAGATGCCCGTCTGCATGACCGTCAAGGGGAAGGTAACGTACGCATTGCCTGCCGTATATCCGCCGTTGTTCTGGAGAACGAGGATGGACGGATCGCTTTCAAGGAATGCCGCGTTTCCGTGAGGCGTCATCTCGGTCGCGAAGACCTCGACCTTCGTGTAGTCGACATACTCTGCCGTGTAGGTCGCATTGCCTGTGACCGTGAAGTCGGTAACAACGTTGCCGTCTCTGTCAAGCCACTTGATGACGTAGCCTTGCTTTTCAGCTGCCGTCGGAGGCGTTACGGTGTCGCCGGTATATCCGTAAACGGTCGTCGTTTCGCCGTCGTAGACGAAGGTGATCTCGTAGGGACGGATCATCTCCGCAAAGACACCGAAGATGTTGTTTGCGTAATTAGATGTTTGCAAGGAAACGCGAACGGTGTACGTGCCGTCTTCGGTGATCGTCACGGTATCGGTCGCAACAGCAGGCACGGAGCCGCCCTTATAAGAGGAGGAATAGGTAGCGCGCGGTGTCGTAAGCACCTTTACCGTATTTCCGCTCGCATCCATGACCGTATAGGTATAGGTTGCAGCGAGGGATGTGCCGACAAGACCTGCGATATTGTAAGTGCCCGCGCTAAGTGTCAGACTGTAATCGACGTATCCTGCGGCAGAGGTGATCTTAATGCCCTTACTGTCGTTATTAGGGTCGATACCGCTACCCGCATTGTGGATAACGTCGATCGCTGTCGGCTCTGCCACAAGCGAGAAGAGGAAGGAATAGATACCGACGGCACCCGTCTTGTCCGTACCGCCCTGCTTCGTGAAGAAGGAGATGGTGTACGAGCCTTCTTCGAGATAAACGTACGACGTCGTCGTGCCATACTTATAAGCAGCAGTTTTTTCGGTATCGGTCATCGTGTAGTCGGTCGAGGAAACGTAGACCGCACCCGTCGTGTTGTTCCAGTGATCGATATATTGCACCTTCGTCGTATGGAGCGAGGTGTCGGCACCGTCGATCACAAAATCAAAGTAGGTGTCTGCCTTGCCGCGCATCGCGAACTTGTAAATGCCCGTTTCCATGACGGTCAAGGGGAAGGTTACGTATGCCGTTCCTGCCGTATAGCCGCCGTTATTCTGCAATACGAGGATCGACGGATCGCTGTCAAGGAACGCTGCATTACCGTGCGGCGTCATCTCGGTCGCGAAGACCTCGACATTCTTATAATCGACATAGCTTGCCGTGAAGGTCATGTCGCCCGTAACGGTGATCGCTGAGAAGTCGGTAACGACGTTGCCGTTTTCGTCGAGCCATTTCAGGATATATCCGTCCTTTTCGGCGTTCGCGGGAGGTGTCAACGTCAGTGTTTCACCGATCAGTGCGGTCACGCTTTCGCATTCGTCGCCGTAAACGAAGGAGACCGTCGCCTCGGTATCGGTGTAGCGTGCCGTGTAGATCGCGTCGCCCGTGACCGTGAAGTCGGTGACGACGGCACCGCTTTCGTCAAGCCATTCGAGGATATAGCCGTCTCTTACGGCGTCTGCGGGGGGCGTTGCGGTAAATCCGCTTGCCACCTTATCCGTTACGGTGTTGCCATCGTAAATAAAGGTGATGTCATGGTAAACGAAGTCCTCACTAAATGCCGCTACCACGCCGAGAACGTGGGTACGTACTGCAGTATCCGCAGACAGACGGAAGGTGTGCGTGCCCTTTGTCAAAGCCGCGCGGAACGCAATAGGCTCTGCACCGCGGTAGGAGTTCGAGAACTTCGCAGTGCGTGTGCCGATCGACACGCCGTCCACCGACGCCGTAACACTGCTTTCGCTGGTGCTACCGACGAAGAAATAGACGTCGTAGTAGCCGTCTTTCGGAACGGTGAGAGAATATTCGATCCAGCCCGTCGCGGTGAAGTTGAGACCGCCCGTATAACTTTCACCCGAGCCACCCGAATGATCGAGTCGGTTCTGCTGAATCACAACGTCGCCCGTTTCGTGCATACCCGAAAGGAGCGTGAATTCTGCCGCGTAAACGGCAAGAGCCGTTGCCGCCTTGCGGCTGCCGCCCGTCGAGTCTCCGCCCTTGATCGTAAGATCCACGGTATGCTCACCCGCGGGGAGATACACCCAAAGCTGCGTATCGGAGGTGTACGCGCCGAGTTTTTCCGTATTCGTCATTGCGAGTGCGTCACGAACGAAATAATCATTCTTTACGTGGTTGTTGTAAACGTATTTCGTTCCGTCCACGCGTGCCGACAGGTCAAAGTCACCGTCGGAGACACCCTTCACGCGAAGCTCGTAAATGCCTGCCGTCGGAACCGAAACGGGAATACGGAGGAAACTGTTATTGCCCGAGAAGTAGTTCGAATCGTGCGAGATCTTTAGAAGCGACACGTCGCTTGCAAGAAATTCGGCATTCGAGGCAGCTTGCATTTCGGTCGCATTGACCGAGAAGACGACGTTCTTATTGTATACTGCCGTCAGGACTGTGCCGTCGCCAAGGCGCGACAGGTTGTAAACGGGGCTTCCGTAAGCATCGTACCACGTCAGGTGGTAGCCTTTAAGTGTGGCATCGGGAGCAGAAATCGCGCTGCCGCCCGAGACTGTTACGGTCTCGGAATGCTCGCCATTAAGACCGTAAATAAAGGTAACGGTACGGTCGCTCGCCGTGTCGTCAACGCTGTACACGACGGTAATCGTTTTGTCGTCCTTCATGATACCCGAAACCGTAACCATATTCGGACGGTAGCCCTCGATGACGGGCGAAGGCAGATCGTATGCCTTGTAACGCTCAAGCACAACGAGCTTCTGCGGTGCAACGGTGTTGCCGCTTTCGTCAACATAGTTGACCGTAAGATAGCTGACGCCGTTCTTTTTTTCCATAAAGAGCGAACGGAAGGAGACGTCGCCCACGGCATAGATACGGAGCGTGCGCGAGCCCGACTTCAGATTGACGTTGCCGATCGATTCAGTCACACGCGAGGAAGCGCCGCCCACCGTTGCCTTATCGGCGGTAAAGATGGGAGACATATCGGCACTCGGTGTCCATGCCTCTCCTGTTTTCAGTCCCATACCTGTGATATCGTAGATACGGAGCGCGCTGCCCTCTCCGATACCCACGTCGCCGATGACCTCAAAGCTGCCCTGAGTACCGATCGAGAAGGTATAGTCAAAGTAGGTTCCCGTCTTCATTTCGGCATAGCCGAGGCGCGTGGGGTTCGTCGAGGTAAGACGCGCGCCTTCCGAAAGGTAGCCGCGCAGATGGAAAACGTTTGTAACATTCTGCACGACCTCGTAGCCGTTCGAGCGCACCTCGAAGCTACCGACGTCTGCCTTCAGTTCCGATCCGCTTGCCGCGCGGTCGCAGCGAAGCATAAGTGAGGAGATCGCCGCAGTCGTTTCACTTTCTGTCCAAAGATCGAGAATATGCTCGCCTTCCGTAAGATAAATGTAAAGCTTCTGCTCGGCGTAGTCGGTACCGTCGGGAACGGTGTAGCCGCCTTCCGTCGCGGATGCGGCTACGGCATTCTCCGAAGCAAAGGTCGAGACTGCCGTCGTGTCAAAGCGCGAGCGGAGATAGAAGCGCACCGATTTGTCCGCATCGGCAAGCGCGTAACGGATACGGAGACTGTAATAGCCTTCCTCGGTGACGACGGCACGGAAAAGGTAGGTGTTATCAATGCCCGAAACGAGA
>JAZLAP010000247.1:0-5950 GCA_045613265.1 Eubacteriales bacterium
GACGATGAATTTCCGTGGGATCGCACGGGTGACGCCAACGATACGAAGTACCCCTTCGTCGTGCATGCTGAGCTTAACGCCATTCTGAACGCGCGCGGCAAGTCGCTCGCAGGCTCGAAGATCTACGTTGCACTTTTTCCCTGCAACGAATGCGCAAAGGCGATCATTCAAGCAGGCATCCGCGAGGTGGTCTATTTGTCGGATAAGTACGCCGACACACCCTCTACACGCGCCTCGCGCCGCATGCTGTCCGCTGCGGGTGTGATACTCACGCAGTTCAAAACCGAGCGTAAATCCATCGTTCTCGATTTCGACACCGAAAAGTGATCGCACATCATTGATGTATGGGATTTTCGGCGATACTATCATAAAACCCAAAGGAGAAAAAACGTGGCTCTCGAAAGAAAAAATGTTCCCGAAAACAGAAAATGGGACCTTTCCGATATTTTCGCATCGAACGAAGCATGGGAGGAATGCTATGCCCGCGTGGCTTCCTCGATCGACTTTTCCGCATACGAGGGAAGGCTTGGCGATGCCGATACACTGCTTGATTGCATGACACGTCTCAACGCGACCGTGAAGGAACTGACGCTTCTTGCGGCGTATGCACATCTTTTGTTCGATTTGGATACGCGCAACGCCGATGCTATGGCACTCATGTCGCGCGTTGACGATCTCGATATGAAGCTTTCCACAGCGACGGCGTTTATGACACCCGAGCTGACGGCACTTCCCGAAAAAACGCTTCGCGGATTTATCGAGGACGAGCGGTTTCGTGAATTTGACTATTCGCTGTCGCTCATACTGAAGCGCAAGCCGCACGTGCTTTCAAAGGAGACCGAGGCGGTTCTGTCGCTCGGCGGTCGCGTTCTCGGCAGCTTCTATAATATCTTCGCCATGATGGACAACGCCGATTTTCCCGCTCCCGTGATCAAGGTAGACGGCAAAAAGGAGAAGCTGACGCACGGGCTTTACGGCGTTCTTTTGCATTCATCCGACCGCAACCTGCGCCGCACCGCCTTCCGCGCGTATTACAAGGCGTATATTGACCGTATCAACACGCTCACTGCCACCTACGTCGGTAACGTGGACAAAAACGTATTCATTGCCAAGGCACGCAAATACAACGGCTGTCTTGATATGGCGTTGGCGAATGAGGATGTTGACAAGAGGGTATACGAGAATCTGATCGCCTCGGTGCATGCGGGACTGCCGCTTCTGCACCGCTATTACCGCGACCGAAAGAAGATCGCAGGGCTTGCAACGCAGCACATGTACGACGTATATGCACCGATCGTTGAGGACGCGGAGATCAAGGTCGATTACGAGGAAGCGTATAAAATCGTGAAGGAAGGGCTTCGTCCGCTCGGTGAGGAATACGAAGCGCTTCTCGACAAGGCATACGACGAGCGTTGGATCGACGTTGAGGAGACCGAAGGAAAGCGCAATGGCGCTTACAGCATGAGCGTGTACGGCATTAAGCATCCGTTTGTGCTTTTGAATTATCAGAAGACCACGGGCGACGTCTTCACCATTGCGCACGAGCTCGGTCACGCGATGCATTCCTATTTTTCCGACAAGAATCAGCCGCACGAAAAGGCGGACTACAAGATCTTCGTTGCCGAGGTCGCAAGCACGGTCAACGAGATCCTGCTCCTTCGTCATCTTCTTCGCACGACCGACGACGTTGCGCTGAAAAAGTATCTTCTGTCCTACTATATGGACACCTTGAAGGGGACGATGTTCCGCCAGACGCAGTTTGCGGAATTTGAGTATATCGCACATGAGAAGGCAGAAAAGGGAGAGCCCCTGACGAAGGACGTTATGAACGCCGTTTATCTCGACCTTAACAAGAAATATTATGGCAGATCGGTCGTCTCTGATCCCGAAATTGCCTACGAATGGGCGCGCATTCCGCATTTTTATCGTAGCTTTTACGTGTATAAGTATGCGACGGGAATTATCTCCGCTATCTCAATCGTAGACCGCATTGAAAAAGAGGGCGAGACCGCCGTTCGCGACTATTACAGATTCCTTTCGTCGGGTGGCAGCGATAGTCCCGTTGCGCTTCTTCGCCTTGCGGGTGTCGATCTTTTAAAGAAAGACGCCTACCGCGCGGCGATGGCATCCTTTAAGGAAGCGCTTGTTGAATTTGAATCGTTAAACTAAAAGGAGATGCTATGTCAAACATCTGGCACGATATCAGTCCGAAACGCATTACGCCCGAGGACTTTGTATGCGTTGTGGAAATCTCAAAGGGAAGCAAAAAGAAATACGAGCTGGATAAGGAAACGGGATACATCATGCTCGACCGTATTTTGCATACCTCAACGCACTATCCCGCAAACTACGGCTTTATTCCGCGTACCTACGGTGACGACGGCGATCCGCTCGACGTGCTTTTGCTTTGCTCAGAGCCGCTTGAGCCGCTGACGCTTGTGCGTGCTTATCCGATTGGCGTGATTTCGATGATCGACAACGGACGCAACGACGAAAAGATTATTGCGATCCCGTTCACCGATCCGAACTACAATCACTATTCCAATATTGACGAATTGCCGCATCATATTTTTGAGGAAATGCGACACTTCTTCTCGGTGTATAAGAACCTCGAAAACAAGACGACGGCGGTTGATGAGGTCAAGGAGCGCGAAACCGCGATTCGCATTGTCAGGGAAGCCATTGACAGTTATATTGAGTCTTTTTGCAAATAAAAAGAGAAGGGGCGACCGATAAACAGGTCGCCCCTTCGTGCTTTATTCAATAATGCCGCCGCCGACGACGGTATCGCCGTCATAAAGAACCAGCGATTGTCCGGGTGTGATCGCCCGTTGAGGGACGTCGAACACCACGCGGATGCGGTCGTCGTCAATTTGCGTTACGGTGGCGGGCGCTTCGGTGTGCCGATAACGTATTTTAGCCAGAAGACGTGTCGGTCTGCGTATTTCATCAACAGCGGAAAGCGTAAGACGGTTTGCTGTTAAGACTTTACCGTAAAGCATGTCCTCGGTACCGAGCGTGATGGCATTTGTTGACGGGTCGATCTTAACAACGTATAAAGGCTCTTTGGTGGAAAGTCCAAGCTTTTTGTGCTGTCCGACCGTATAGCGGATGATTCCTTTATGCGTGCCGATGGGGGAGCCATCCTTATCGATGAAGCTTCCTGTGGGAATTTCCATTCCCGTTGCCCGTTCAATGAAGCCGACGTAGTCCTTGTCGGGAACGAAACAGATGTCCTGACTGTCGCGCTTCTGCGCGTTGATAAAGCCTTCTGCCTCTGCGATCGTGCGTGCTTCTGTCTTGGACATGTCACCGAGAGGGAAGAGAATGTGTGAAAGCTCGCTTTGCGAAAGGGAATAGAGGACATAGCTTTGATCCTTTGCAGGATCGATTGCTTTTTTCAGAAGGTAACGTCCGCGCGATTCGTCGAAAACGACGCGCGCGTAGTGGCCTGTGGCGATCTTTTCGCATGAAAGTGCTTTCGCTGCCGAAAAAAGTGTGTCGAATTTCAGATGACGGTTGCAGTTGATACAGGGGTTTGGTGTACGCCCTGCAAGGTAATCGGCGATAAAGGGATGGACGACCATTTCTTCAAAATGGCTTGAAAAGTCGAATACGCGGTGCGGAATACAAAGCCTGTCCGCAACCGCCTTTGCATCAAGAATGTCCTGCTCGTTGCAGCAGGAGGCACTATGTTCGGAAAAACGCGTGCTTTGCAGCATCATGGTTGCCGCTTCGAGAGTATATCCGCTTTTTTTCAGAAGAAATGCCGCTACTGCAGAATCCACACCGCCGCTCATGGCAACCAAAACCTTTTGTGACATATAACGCTCCTTTCCTTTGCTAATTCTATTATACACTCTTTTTCTTCGCTTTGCAATAGGAAGATTTGCAGATTTTCGGATTTTATTTGCTTTATTTACTATACTCTTACTATACTCTACATTTCGAAAAAATTTCGTAGAAAAAGCTCTTGACGGCGCGCGCAGATAGGTTTATAATCATCTTGTATGAAAGCGAGGTATCTTATGCAGAATTTTAACACTTCCGCGCATCGACGTTCACGTGCCGCGTATATTACGCAATGCACGGTCGAATATTTTATTACCATTCTGATCGGTTCGGACTTTATTGCCCGTGTCACCAAAGCGATCGGGATCAACGATTCCCTGACGGGCATTATCGCCTCGATCGCAAGCCTTTCCTGTCTTGCGCAACTCGGTGCTCTCTTTGTTGCACGTAAAAGGTTCAATACGAAGCGCGTCGTGATCCTTCTCGACACCGTTGGCTTTGCCGCTTTTTCGCTTTTGTACCTGATTCCGTTTCTGCCGCTTACACTGATGCAAAGAACGGTTCTCTTGTTTGCTTGTGTTTTGCTTGGGTACTTGCTGAAATATTTTCTTTATGCGATGTTTTTCAAGTGGGCAAACTCCTACGTTGATCCGCATCACCGCGCCGTATTTGGTGCTACAAAGGAAATGATCTCGCTTGCTACGGGTATTGCGTTTACCTTTCTTGCAGGGTATATCGTTGACCGCTTTGAGTCTCTTGATAATACGCGCGGCGCGTTTCTGTTTCTTTCGGTTACCATACTGATTTTGAATGTTGCCAATTTCATATCGATATGCTTGATCAAGGGTGAAGAGAAAAAGGCACAAGCCGACGAAAAACAAAACAGCTTTGCCGACGTTATGCACAATACCTTCGGGAACGCCAATTTCCGTAACGTGCTTATTCTTGAGGTTTTGTGGGCGTGCGCCCGTTACTTTACGACAGGCTTTCTCGGCTCTTATCGTATGACGGAGCTTGGTATGTCCTTGTTTCATGTCCAGATCATTTCCAATGTCGCTTGTCTTGCGCGTTTTTTGATCTCCCGTCCCTTTGGCAGATATTCCGACAAGCATTCTTATGCAAAGGGCTATCGGCTTGCCCTTTGCATTGCCGCCGCTATGTTTTTCCTTATGATTTTTACGACCGAAAAAACGTGGTTCCTCATGATTGCATTTATGATCCTCAATCAATGCGTATTTGCGGGTACCAACGCCAATGCGTTGAATATTACGTATAGCTACGTTCCCGCCGAGTATGTGACCGAGGCGTTTGCAATCCGCAGCGCGGTCGGCGGTCTTGCCGGTTTCCTGGCTTCCTTGCTGGCGGCGAGCATTCTCGGAAGGATCCAGGCGAGCGGAAATATCCTGTTTGGCATACATATATACGGGCAGCAGGTGCTTTCGATCGTTTCCTTGGTTTTGACCGTTATCGCGATCGCCTTTCTGCGTATCGTTATTGAAAAGCAGAAGGTCATCATACAGTAATACGGATTCCGATTAAATTTGTTAAAAACGACCGAGTGTTTTTTCTCTTGACGAAAATATTTTTTTGTGATAGAATTGTATCGATGATCCCAAATCGGAAAGGAAACATGTTATGATCTTTATAAAACGCAACGTGGCGTTCTTACTTGCTATAGCCGAAATGGCGTTGCTTGTGCTGGCTATTTATATAGTCAAAAATACCGTCTTTACTGTTATTGCCATAGCGGTGGTCGTGGGTATTGCCGCAATGATATTTTCAAGGGTGCTTCCGAAGATCAATGAGGCGCGTGCCGAGATCGAGCGTTGTATCGCAAATGAAAAAGAGCTTGTTTTCGATAAGGAAGGCGTCTATCGCAATTATCTTTTGTTTTTCTCCCCCTTCTGGCTCGTGATGTTCATTTTCATGCAGCTTGACGGCGTTGCCGCCGTGATCGTTTCGGTCCCTTTGCTTTTTGTCTTTGTCGGCTATCTGAATAAGGTCAAGGTAACGTGGGCGGCTGCCAACTTCTCGGGCAAGCGTTATTGGGGCATTCAGGCAGTTGTACTGCTTTTCATGCTGGCGGCTTCGGTGGTGTTTCACGTTATACTGGTATGATCTTTCAAACAAAACCAATTTCGAAACGGCGACCTGCAAT
>JAZLAP010000248.1:0-3308 GCA_045613265.1 Eubacteriales bacterium
CCCTTGCCGAAAAGATGATCGCCGCATACAAAACCGGCATTATCGGCGCACATCTTGATACGGAAAACAACGAGCTTTCCATCTCTACTATTTGATTTGAATCTACAAAGGAAAGGAAGTTACCATTTAAACATGAGCGAATGTACACACAACTGCAGCACTTGTAGCTCGAAGTGCAGTTCCGCAAAGCCCGAATCGCTTCTCGCACCGCAAAATGCCGCCAGCAACGTGAAACACGTCATTGGCGTTGTCAGCGGAAAGGGCGGCGTCGGCAAATCCATCGTAACCTCAATGCTTGCGGTTTCCATGCAGAGAAAGGGCTATTCCACCGCAATCCTTGATGCCGATATCACAGGTCCTTCTATCCCGAAAGCATTCGGTCTTTCCGGTATGCTGATCGAAGGAAGCGACATGGGCATGTTTCCCGCAAAGACAAAAACGGGAATCGAAGTCATGTCTGTCAACCTTATGATCGACGAGGAAACAAAGCCCGTTGTCTGGCGGGGGCCGGTTATCGCAGGTACCGTGAAGCAGTTCTGGACCGATGTTGTATGGGACGACGTTGATTTTATGTTCGTCGATATGCCGCCCGGAACAGGTGACGTCCCCCTGACGGTATTTCAAAGTCTGCCGCTCGACGGCATTGTCATTGTCTCAAGCCCGCAAGAGCTTGTTTCCATGATCGTTGAAAAAGCCGTCAACATGGCAAAAATGATGAACATCCCCGTCATCGGTCTGATCGAAAATATGAGTTATTTCCGTTGTCCTGACTGCGGAAAGGACTATAAGATCTACGGAGAGAGTGGCATTGATGCACTTGCCGAAAAAACAGGCATTCCTGTCCTTGCTAAGCTTCCCATCGATCCCGCGCTTGCCTCTCTTGTGGATAAGGGCGTGATTGAGCTTTTTGAGAACGATTACCTTGATCTCGCTGCAAATTCTATCGAAAATCTTTGAATCTATCAAGCTGTGTGTTTTTTCACACAGCTTTTTCTTTTGTATATTTTGTGTTTTAATTTATATAAATCTATTGACAAATTATAAAAAACATGATACAATGTTATTGAAAACAAATGAGAGGTGAGCGAATGAAAAAAAGCGTTTATTCTTTGGTTTTGACCGATGACGTTGTTATGGCAATTGACAGGCTGGCGTATGCTAAGAATACCAATCGCTCCAACATGATCAACCAGATCCTTGCGGAGTATGTCTCTTACGTAACGCCGGAAAAACGTTTTCATGATATTTTTGACCGTATTTCCGCCCACTTTACGGGGCAAGATAGCTTCAAGCTTGCGCGTCCTTCCGACAGCATTCTTTCGCTTTCATCGGCTCTCATTTACAAATATAACCCGACGGTAAAATACAGTGTTGAGTTATACCGCGCCGGAGAAGCGATAGGAGAAATGCGCGTTGCGCTACGAACGCAAAACGCCTTACTTTTAGCTTATCTTTCGGATTTCTACCGCCTCTTTGTGGTGATCGAGCATCAATATATCGGAGAAACGCGCTATCTGTTTGAAAACGGTCGCCTTATACGTGACCTTCGTCCGAGGCGGATGGCTACTGAGGAACACGGTGCGACAACGATCGGTGAAGCGATCGGCAGCTATATTGCAATGTTTGATCGCTCCATGAAAATCTATTTTTCACTTCTCGGCGACAAAGCATCGGCGACACGCGAAATACAAAGAACATATGAAAGCTACCTGAAAAATACAGCGGTTCCATTGTAGATAACATTCTGCCCGGTTTTATTGACAGAATATCAACATAAAGAAACAAAAGGAGAAGTATCATGAATTTTCAAAAGTTTACGCAAAAAAGCATGGAAGCTCTCGAAAAAGCCGAAGGCTACCGATCTGAATACGGCAACCCCGAAATCGTAGAAGCACATCTTTTGCGCGCACTGCTTGCAGATAATGACGGATTGATCACAGGACTTTTTCGTCATATGAATGTCCCTGTCGAGGCGTTTACGCAGGAGCTTTTGTCTGTCACCGAAAGGCTTCCTCGCGTCGGCGGAAGTACGTCTGCAGAGCGTGCCTACGTTTCGGAAGCGCTCGATCGGGCATTGAAGTCTGCCGAAAAAGAAGCCGAGAAAATGAAGGACGATTTTGTCTCGGTGGAGCATCTTATGCTTGGTCTCATTGAAAAAAGCGACAAAGCGTTGTCGGATCTTTTTCAGCGCTATTCGATAAAACGCGACAGCTTTCTTTCTGCACTCAAAAACGTGCGCGGCAATCAAACGGTAAAGACCGACAATCCGGAAGCAACCTATGATGTTTTGAAAAAATACGGTCAGGATCTCGTCGAGCTTGCCCGCAATCAAAAGCTTGATCCCGTTATTGGGCGTGACGAGGAGATCCGCAATGTGATCCGCATCCTGTCGCGTAAAACAAAGAACAACCCCTGTCTCATCGGTGAGCCGGGCGTCGGTAAAACCGCCATTGCCGAGGGACTTGCCATTCGTATCGTGCGTGGAGACGTGCCTGACAATCTGAAGGATCGTTCTATTTTTTCGCTCGATATGGGCGCGCTTGTCGCGGGCGCAAAATTCCGCGGTGAATTTGAGGAACGATTGAAAGCAGTCCTGTCCGAGGTAAAATCCTCGGAAGGACGCATTATTCTGTTCATCGATGAGCTACACACCATCGTCGGTGCAGGGAAGACCGACGGTGCAATGGATGCCGGTAATCTTTTAAAGCCGATGCTGGCGCGTGGCGAGCTACACTGTATCGGCGCGACCACGCTGAATGAATATCGCAAATATATCGAGAAGGATGCGGCGCTTGAACGCCGTTTTCAGCCCGTCCTGATTCCGGAGCCGACCGTCGAGGATACGATTTCGATATTGCGCGGACTAAAGGAACGTTATGAGGTCTACCACGGCGTTAAAATCCATGACGGCGCATTGATTGCGGCAGCAACGCTCTCCAACCGCTATATTTCCGACCGTTTTCTCCCCGACAAAGCCATCGACCTTGTAGACGAAGCTTGCGCTCTGATCAAGACCGAAATGAACTCTATGCCCACCGAAATGGACGATATTTCGCGCAAAATTATGCAGCTTGAGATTGAAGAAGCTGCCTTGAAAAAGGAAAAGGATGCGCTATCAAAGGAGCATTTGTCCGAAATCAAGAGTGAGCTTTCGGTGCTTCGCGAAAAGCTGAACGAAATGAAGGCAAAGTGGGAAAACGAAAAAAACAGTATCGGAAATCTGCAAAAGCTGCGTGAGCAGATCGAAGCAACAAACGCCGAAATCGAGCGTGCCGAAAGCAAATACGATCTGCAAAAAGCCGCCGAGC
>JAZLAP010000249.1:0-12294 GCA_045613265.1 Eubacteriales bacterium
AGCAAGAGTCTTCGCCGAAGGCGAAATTACCGTTTTAAAGCTTCATTAAAACACAAAAAAGCATCGGGCGCACCCGATGCCTTTTTGCTTTGGAAATTATTCTGCTGCTTCGCCTCGATAGATGAAACGCATATCCATCAGCTTGAAGCCGCCGCCTTCGTAAAGTTCGGTGGGTTTGAATTCGATGCGATAGGTCTTGTCTTGCTCGAGATATACACCCTCAATTGCCATATGCTCGGCAACGCCCTCGTCACCGCCACCCGACTTTTCTGTCGAGGTGTAATCGTCGTCGTATACCGTAGATGCGCCATTCTCCTCGCCGATGCGGATCTCTACAATGAACTTTTGATTATCATAGTTCGCGTAACCGCCGCCACCCATCAGAGAGTAGAGGTCGTAGTATCCCGTCTTATTGACAGAGAAGGTGTAGGAAAGCGTGTTATTCGTTGCCATACGGACGACGCCGCTTTCATCCTGCTTCGTGCTTTCAGCCCAAAGACCGCTTGTAGTCTTGACAGTGAAGGTCTTCGACGCGTCCTGCGCCATCACCTGTACGGTGTCCTCGGTGGTCTCGGTGAGAAGCTCGATCTTCATCTCGGTAATACCCGCCACAACCAGCGTGTGACGGTTGTGAGATACGATACGGAGTGAGTTTTCACCCTTTTGGAGATAAACGTAGAGGATAGGCGTATCCCCCACCGTAACGCCCGACATATCGTAGGAAGCATTGTCAAGAGTAAGTGAGGTGTCGTCTATCAGCATGTTCTGCGGATAATAGGTGTGCGGAATATAGCCACCGTAGGCTGCTGCCGAAGCAGAAACGCCTGATGCCGATGCCGCAACGCACTTTCCTTCTGTGCAGGCACCCGAAAGCGTACAGTTATGAACGTTGTACTTAATATACTTGTTCGTACCATTGTTCGAATTATACTTTACCGTTTGCGCAAGATAGATGCCGTAAACGCCCTCCTTTTCGACGGTGACGTTCACCTGCAGATAAGCGTTAAGGTTCGTATTTCTGAAGCCCGAATAGACGCCCGAAGGACCGATGCTCTTGACGTAAAGCACGCCGCTTTCTTCGTCATAACGGAACGCGGTCTCGTTACGGTTGACTGCCATTTGGGCAAGCTCCTCTGCCGTGTAGGTCACGCTCGTGATCGGCTCGGGCTCGGGCTTGACGGGTGTCGGGACGACGTACACGCCCTGAATGGTGGTCGTTATCGCCGCGGCAACGCTGACGCGCAGGGTGGTCTCTCCCGCAGGAAGCCATACGGAAGGAGTCTTATAAGGGAACGCAGACTTGTAACTCGTTCCGAAGACCTGCGGGCCGAGAGTGGCAACGGGCGTTACCGTTTCTCCGTTTACCGTACTGACGGTAACGGTCTGCGTATTCGCAGAGCCGAGGAGCAGATAGAGGTCGTAATAGCCTTCCTCGGCAACCGTCACCTTAAAGTCCTTATAGGCATTTGCTGCAGTGGTTTGATTGTTGGATGCGAGGCGGGAAATATAGTCCGTACCGTCGTTTCTGCCGTCGAGAAGCGTGAAGCGGACGGAATGAAGGTCGACATAGGTTGCCTTCACGTTGCCCGTGCCTCTGAAGGCGAGCCATACGGTAGACTCTCCCTTGGGAAGATACATATAGTTTACAGCACCGTCCGATGCACCGAACCATCTCTCGGTTGCGGAAAGCGCGGTGTCGTAATCGGAAACGTAGGAAATGTAGGTATAATTATTGGTGGAAATGCCGGCGTACAGATCGTATTCGCCGTCTGCGACGGCGCGGAGAGAGATGGCGTAAATGCCCGAATATTCCGCCGTAACGGTGAGCGCTACGTAATAGCTGTTGTTCGCCATCGTATTAGAGGGTGCCGACGTATGCGTGGGAATGTGAAGGAGGGCAGGATCGCTTGCAAGGAAGGAAACGCCCTTCGAGAGAGCCATGTTAGCATCGGTCATTCTGATCTCGAAATCGGTGATCGATTCATAGCGTACGTAAACCGTGCCGCCGTTTTCCACCTCGTGCGTGGAGACGATGCGCGTGCCGAACGCGTCCTCAAAGTAAACGTTATAGCCGTCGATGAGAAGCGCCTCGGGGCAGACGAGAGTGTCACCCGCTACGGTAAGCGTCTCGGAAAGCTCCTCGGAGCGTCCGCCAACGAAGGTGAGGTCGCGCGTGAACACGTCCGTATCCTTCATAAAGCGAAGCGAATGCAATTTAAGACCGCCGCTTGAAGAAACACTGTTGCAGCTGATGCGAACCTTATACTCTGCACCGCTTTCAAGATAAATAGCGGAAGCGAGCTTATGCTCTGCCGTTCCCTCGTTGCCGCAGCTTGCAAGAACATTCGATTGATAGTCACTGATCTTCCTAAGCTCTCCGCCGTTTTTTGCGAGGCTGACGGATACGTTGAAGGCAGCCTCTGTAAAGGCGTTATAACCGCCGCCACCCATCAAAGAATGAAGCGCATAGTAGCCGCTTTCGGCAACCGCGAAACTGTATTCTACCCACTGGTTTGCGGCAAGACGAAGGACGTTATTCTCGGGAACCTTTGTTTGCGCGAGTGCCGACGCGGTACGCGACGCGTCCTGTGCCATAATATGCACGTCGTTTTCGGTAGTCTCGCTCACAAGTTCGATCTTCATCGCGTTAATGCCCGCAATGACAACATTGTGCTTTGATCCCGCTACAAAACGCAGACGGTTTTCGCCCTCTCGGAGATAGACGAAGAGAAGCGGCGTATCGCCCAGTGTGACGCTCGACATATCGTAATCGGCAGTGGCAAAGTTAAGCGTATTATCCTTTGCGATCAAGTTCTTCGGGTAGTAAGCAAAATTGTTGTAGTATCCGTATTTGCCTGCGTTACCGTTTGCCCCCGAGGTATCTGCCGAGGTGCAGCGTCCGTTGCCCGTATAGGTACAACCGCCAAGCGTACAGTTATGAACGCTATACTTCATATATTGGTTAGATTGTTCGGGGCGGGAAGCATTTTCCCAATATACCTTTTGTGCAACGTAAATGCCGTAAACGCCTTCCTTTTCCGCGTTGACATTCAGCGTAATGTAAGCGTTGATACCACCACCGTATGCCGTATTGAAGCCTGTCTCGGTAAATGAGTTCTCATTTCCGCCGTCCTTATGTCCGACGCCCTGCATATAGAGAACACCATCATTAGCATCATAGCGGATCTGGGGATAATCGGGCGTCGTATTCGTCGCCATCGACCAGAGTTCTGCGGGGGTATAGGTAATGCTCTGCTTCGGTGCTTCCTCCTCTGCCTTTTCCACGTAAGTCACCGTAATAACGGTGTTATCAAGCAAGGTTCCGCTGACGGAGACCTTGTCGGGTGTCATACCTTCGACATAAGGAGAGGTGACAGAGTAGGTCTCACCCTTATTGAGAACGTATTCGCGCGTAGGAGCGACCGTATTGCCGCTTGCGTCCGTATAAACGACGGTAAGAACCTTCAGCTCAACGTCGGTGAGGCGCAATTCGGAGATCGAGATCTCGCTTTCTGCATAGAGACGGTAAACGCGCTTGCCCGTCTGTTCGATAGCGATCTTTCCAAAATCGTAATAATCGGCTTCTCCGACGGCATCGACGTTCTTTACGTTGCCCGACGAGAAGACGAGGAATGCACCGCTTTCCGCAGTATAAGTCCACTCTTGCGTGTAGTCGGTGTCTGTAACGCCTGTAACGTCGTAGATCTTAAACGCACCTTCGGTATGGTTGGAGAGGATCGACGCAAGCGTCAATTTGTCGTAGGTGATACCGACGACATAGTCGATATATGCGCCTGCGGGGAGCGTCAGGACACGGTCACGGGTTGCTTCGTGCTTTGTCATCGCACCAAGGTTCGTGCCCGTTAAGATCGTTCCCGTGGGGAAGTAACCGTTCGGAGCCTCGCCCATATAGGTCTCTATTCTGCCATCCGCGCGTTGACGGAGGTCAAGCGTACCGAGAACCGAGTCGGCTTCGAGAGGCGCAAACTCCTTCTGAAGCGTTACCTTGAGCCTTGAAAGGACGACGGGGCTGCCCTTGTCCTGCCACAGATTCACAACGTTCTCGCCCTCTTCAAGATAGACGGAAACCGTAGCGTTTTCTAAATAATCCGTGCCTTTAGGTACGGTGTAACCACCCTCAACGCCGACAGCGGCGGGGGCTTCCATAGAAAGCAAGCCCGAAAGAACGGCGCTATCCGAAAATTGCGAGCGCGCCTTCATAAGCGGGGCTTCGTCACCGCCGACGAGAGCGTAGGCAAGAGCTATATCGTAGTAGCCTGCCTTTTCGGCGGTATAGCGGAAGGAATACATATTCTGTACGCCCGAAGCGAAGTTGACGGTCTCGACCTGTCTGTTGCCGACAGTGGCGGTAACCTTATCGCTTGCCGCTTTTGCAAATCCGTCAAGCGAGGAAAGGTCGGAGATGTCGCCGCAAGCGAAAAGCACATCGCGGAGAACTTCATTCTCAAAGAATTTTTGAGCATCGGCTTTTTCGTAGCGGTTTACGAAATATTCGGAAACGGTGTAAAGGTCGATGCCCGCATAGAAGGTCTTGCCGTCCTTTTCGTAGGTATCGAGCGCATAGCCAAGCTCAGTACCGCTCGGATAATCGTAGTAATAGGTAGCGTTTCCGTTTTCGTCAACGAGGACGGTAAATGCCGCATAGACGAGGGAAAGCTCGTAATACTCTGCCGAACGGAAGGCATCCGAGAAAATCGTGGTATAAGCGAACAGGGCATCGTTTCCGGTCTCCTGCGTATAGAGCCTTGTTCCCGCACCGTCGGGAGCATAAACCGTCACGATAGCGGCGTTTTGAATGCCTTTGGCGAGCACGACGCTTCCGTTTTGATAGGCAACGGCAAGGTCGTGGGGCTTGCGGATCGTTCCGCCGACCGTCTCGATCCCCATAATAGATCCGACGTAAACGTCATAACCCATGTCTTCAAGCGAAGCAACGGCGGTTTTATTCATGCGCCAAAGCGAACGCAGACCGGGATATGTGGTGATGCGTGAGGCAACGCCCTCGTATTCGACGACATTGTCGGCGAGCGATGCCGTCTCGTCGGCATAACAGAACGCAGGAAGAGCGCAAAGGAGCAAAAGAGCAAAAAGAAGCGTTATAATTCGTTTCATTTTCTTTCCTCCTTACTTTACGTCAAACATTTTCGTGAAGTAGCTACGGGTGTATTCACAGTGCCAGGGCTCTTCAAAGGGCGTAATGAAGTAGTTCTCCTTCGGCCACTGATTCGTTGACTTGAAATATTCACCCGAATCGACATCGTATTCGTAATCTGCTTCTACAAAAATGCGGTAGATCGTGCCGTCGGATTCGTTGTGCTCAACGCAGGAGAAGCCCCAGGGAGCGCCTGCGATCGAGCAGGAGACCGGCTTTTTCTCACCGTTTTCGTAAACGTAGCTCGTAGCAAAGGTGTCAACAAAATGCTCAACGCAATGCGAAATGACCTTTTTGCCGCTGTCCGTCGTCACCCATTCCTGTATCACGGCTTGCTGATGTCCATACAGCATACCGCGAAGCGTGCCGTATTTATCACCGACATTGGCAAGATAAGCCGTATCGTTGACCGTGGTAGCAGCCTGATTTTTGTAATCCTCGTAGCCCGAGAAGACGTGCGCGCAAACGTAGAGATTCTTTGCGCCGAGTGCGTTTGCCTCATCGATCAGAGCCTCATACATTGCCTCACGGTCAACGTACTGCGACGCAAGCGTCGTGTAAACGCTTCCGTCGGCGCGGGTGAAGGAATTCTGAACGGGAGTATAGTTGATCGTATCGCCCGAATAAATGTACTTCTCAAATCCCGCAACGGGCATGCCGTTTTCATCAACAAGTGCGGAGTAGGTATCGAGCATAACGAAAGCAGTCTCCTTGATCTTTACGACGTAATTCGTAGGATAGAGTCCGTTTTCATCCTTCGTTGCACCGATATGCGACGCCTGCACGAAGTTGCCGTCCTTATCGTATGCCGCGCCGCCAAAGCATTCAGACCACATCTCAGGCGTATAGGCGTCGTGGTTACCTGGGATGACGTAATACGGAATACCTGCGGCAGTGAGCTGATCGAGGTACTTCGTCTTAACGTTGTAAATACCGTCGTAAGCGCCGGCGTAGTACTCGTCCATCATATAGGCGTTGACGTCACCGTTCCATTTGTCGTCTGCCGTACCCTTGATCTTGTTGAGGTAATTTTTCCAAAACCACTTAAACGGCTGGTCGGTGTTGGCAAGGTCGCCAAGCACGAGGACGGCATCGACAGGATCGAGATAATTCTCGTACAGAACGTCGTCGATGAACTTTTGCATACGCTCCTCGTTCGTGTATCCCATCGTATTGGGAACGAGAGTAAGGTATTTGTTGATCTGGTGTGCGCGCGGATCCTCCTCAAGCGTCGGGCCTGAGGTGTTGTGGGTGTCGCCGATCGCAAGAATACGGAGATCGTCGTTATAGCCGATGCTTGTATCCTCGGAGGCAAGGCTTACGCCGAGAAATACACCGCAGATCATCACTGCCAATGTGAAAATCAGCGCAAGGGCGCGTGCTGACTGCCGTTTCAGAAACTTTTTCATGCTCTTTCTCCTTTATTTCATTTATTTTTTATTCATCGGAATATAAAACAAACTCGTTCGAGAGGGAATACGGAATATCCACAGGCTCGTTACGCGGTGTCGTGGCGTCAAAGCCCGCCCATTCGGGGTGGTGACGCAGCACGTGCGTGGCGTTCAGAGCGTCGTATTCGTAGTGGCAGGCGACTGTGATGCGGTAGTAACGCGCCGAAAAATCATCCGACTCGATGCAGGTATATCCCCACGGTGACTGCTCGATCGACCAGACGACCTTTTGCGTTTCTCCGCTATCGGTCACGTAAGAGGTCGTGCCGCCGCTCATCGACCACTGTCCGACCGAGCTGAACAGTATCTGCTCGCCGCTCGACTCGTCCTTGACATAATAATCGTTCGTCACCTGAACATGCCCCTGCATGACGAGGCGGAGATTGCCGTATTTGTTACCGACCTCGGCAACGTAACTGCGGTCGTCGGCATAGCCGCCGTTTACAACGTCGTTCCCCGCAAAGTAGTGCGCACCGATATACACATGCTTGTAGGTTTCAAGCTCATCGACCGTATACTCGAACCATTCTCGGCGTGCCTCGTCGGTCGAAAGCGGCGTATACGCTACGTTATCGTGTGACATATAGTAGGTATACCGTGGACCGAGAACGGGATTTCCGTTGCGATCGGTGTCCTCGTCATAAGCATAGCTGTCAAGCATCACGATCGCCGCATCCTTCTCGGGAAAGGTAACGACGTATTCGGTCTCGCCGTCCTCTCCGATGTGTGACGGCGAAACGAGGTCACCGTTTTCATCGTATTTCGGCCCGAAGCAATCTATCCACATCTCGTCGGTATAGGCATCGTGATTGCCCGTTGCCACGTAATAGGCAATGCCGTTTTCAGTCAGTTGATCGAGGTATCGCTGCTTTACCTGATAGATCGAATCGTACGCGCTTTGATAAAAGACGTCGAACATATAAGCCTTCCAGTTGCCCCAGCGGTCAATGCCACTATCAAAGGTTTCGGTTTCGGCATTGAAATAACGCCCTGCCTCGTACTGCTTATAGAAATATTGAAAAGACTTATCGTTATTGCCGATATCGCCGAGAATGATCACCGCATCGATCGGCTTTTTTTCATGCTCGGCAAGCACGCCGTCAATAAACTTCTGCAGCTTCTCGTCACTCGTATATCCATGCTGTGATGCTAAAAGAATATAAGGATTATTGTAGGCATTGTTTGTTCCCGCCGTGTAATGCACATCGCCCACCGCAAGAATACGGAGTCCGCCCTCTTTTTCGGTTACGGTCATTTCGCTGTCCTCCTCGCTTTCGTTTGTACTGCTTTCTTCGGTCGATCCGCTACCGTTGCAGGAGGAAAGCAGAACCGACAGACAAAGCGCACACAATAAGAAAAAAAACACATGAAGCTTTCGCATTGTCTTCTCCTTTTCTTATGAATAAAGTGCAGAAATCTCTGCAAGAACTCTCCGCAATAATAGTATCATATCGCTCGCTCATATCGCTCGCTTTTTTCGCAAGATGAAAATATTGCCTTCCGCTTATTCTGCCGTGCCCTTGACAGCGTAGACCTCGATCCCAAAATCGTTCCAATTTTGGACAGGCATCAGCGTGAGCGTGAGGCTGTCCTTCCCCCAAACAAATCGGCGAGGGATGACAAATTCATCCGAGAGAAAGCGCTTATGCTCGTTTTTGTCGGCGTAATACCACGGATATCCGACGTCCGCGCCGTCCACCGTCACACGTGCCATTTGTCGCCCGAGTTTTTGGTCACTGATACGCCGTAAGAGAAGATGCGTCGTTCCCTTGGGGAGCGCAAGCGTCATCTTGCGCTCTGCGCCGTATTCTCCGACACGCGTCACGGGAATATCATCATCGTCCCCCTCAAAATACGAGGTGAGCGCAATGCCCTCGGACGGTGAAAGCTCGCAAAGCCTTTCCCACGCGCTCCCGTCGCGTCCGTAATAGAAGATAACGCCGGAATGCTCGATGTACTCGTCGTTGCAACCGCCCGCCTCGATACCGAAGCGGAGCGAATCCAGAAAGGGCTGGCAGTCGAAGGGATTCGTGCGCATCATCGACCACGGCTTTGATACCCTTCCACCCGCGCCGTCGTAGCCGGTGAAGGGATTTTCCTCGGGCGCGGAATGAAAGCCCCATCCGTAGCAGACGTAGCTTTCCGAGCCGTCGCTTTCCACGGTAGGCGTCGGGCTTCCGTCAATATGAATACGGACGTCTCCCTCGCACGCGGCATTAAACTGCGGATCGAGATCATTTTCCCTATCGTATCCACTCACGCACGCGCCGACAAGGTGACCGTGCTGCCCTTGAATATGGCAAAGAATACTGTCGCGCCCCGCCGTTGCGCGCCGTTCATAATAGGGCGCCGTGCGGAAATAACCGTAAGTGCCTTGCCTGTAGAGCGCATTCCATTCGTCGGTATGCGTGACGGCAGCAAATTCGATATAAGCGTCATCTTCAGCGCCGTTCCAAAGCTCGATCCGCCCGCTCCTTTCGTACGGCATCGGATAATAAATATACTGCGTGCCGCCCGCCATTCCGAGCATAAGGTAGCTCTGCTCGTGCGCGTGATACTCGTTCCCGAAAAACGCCTCGATCGGCGTAAAAACGTCGGGGCTTTCGTGACCATCCCAAGTAATGCGAAGAAAAAGTCCGCTTTGCTTGCCGTAGGGTATCGATTTTCCCAAAACAGAAAGTCGAATGGCGGTCACCGTCCCTTTGGCTTCGCTTTCAAAAATGCAGTACGCTTTCCCCTTCGGAACGGAAAAGCCGCTTTTTCTTTCGGTGACTGCCCTCTCGCAAAGAATCGGAGAAACGCCGCGTGTCGAAATGCGTTTTTTCAAGTCGTAGTAACGATTGCTGCTGTGAAAAGGGTCGTCGTCCACGGGTGAGAAGCTGTCTCCCGTAATGCCGTCGGGGTATTTTTGATAAATGACGTGTCCCCATCCGCCACCGTCGTAGGTGCAACCCAAGAGGGGTTCGCTCGACGTAATACGGCAATAGGTATGAAAGAGCATCGGCACAAAGGAGCGCACGACGCGGATGGCTTTCATAAAATAATAGGTCGCAAGCGGTGCTTCAAAGGGGAACACCTCACCAAACTCAGTGTTTTTTATCGTAAAGCGCGGCTCTTTATCGTCGTCAAAATAGAAACGGAACGTGACGTCCGAGGCTTTCTTGAAGCGGTGCTGAACAAAGTTCAAAATGCACCCTGCACCGTAGGTCTCGAAAAGAACGAACTCACCGCGTGTGTCCTCGTAAAGACACCAATCCCAATCGGCGTTTCCGCCCGTTTTGTCAATGCTTCCCTCGTATCCGACCCGCGCGTCAGTCCGTAAAAGAGGCAAACGGACAAGATCAAAAAGCGTATCAAATGAATATTCCATTGCGATCCTCTTTCTTTCGGCTTTCGCTCTTTCTTATGAATGGTAGGATGTAGAAGTGCAGAAATCTCTGCAAGGGTGCTTCACAATAATTGTATCATATCGCCCGCTTTTTTCGCAAGATGAAAATATTGCCTCTCATAATCAATAATTTGCGACAATTTTAAGGCGTTTTGTCGAAAACTATTGCATTACAAGGGCATATCGTGTTAAAATGTTGATAAAATAACGGAGGGACGACGCTGAAAATGATCGAAACCAAGTACTGGACCGACTTTAACGTAGACACGTCGGGACTTCCTTTGCGCATTTCCACCGCAGGCTCTCAGAGGCGAGAGCCGTTCACGCGAAAGCCGCGCGGCTTCGAGCCGGATTTTCTGCTTCACCTTACACTATCCGGCGAAGGCACGCTCGAAAAGGGCGGTCTTCTCTACACCCTTTCGCCCGGTGCCGTTCTGTTGATCCGTCCCGGCTTTCCGCTCTTTTACGCACCGTCGGTCGCGCCATGGAGCGCGATCTGGATCACCTTTCGCGGCATTCTTGCGGACAAGCTGTTGACACAGGAAAGCGGCATATACCGCACGAAAAGCGATTTTTTGTTTTCTATTCTTAAAAAAATACGCGATCTCCCCGAAGCCGAGCGCGCCGAACGTGCATCGGTTTTACTTTACCGCTTGCTTTTGTCACTGGATAAACACATTTTGCCGTACAGCGTTCCGCATAGCGGCGACGAAAGCACGGGTGTGCATGCGGCACGGAATTACATTCATCTTCACTATTCCGAGCCTTTAACAGTCGATGATCTCGCACGCGTTGCCAATCTTTCTCGCCGTACGTTAGAGCGAAAATTCCAAACTGCCTTTTCGAATTCTCCGCTTGATTACCTCAATCGTTATCGCATGGCAGAAGCAATAGAATACCTGAAGTATTTTCCCGATATGCCCATCCGAGAGATTGCAAGGAAGGTCGGCTTTTCATCCGTCACGCACTATAATTATCTTTGCAGGCGCTACGGTCAGACGTCGCCGTCCTTCACCCGCATGCAATTCCGGAACTATGCCGTCGGCTATCGAAAAAAGGAACAGGAGGAGTCCGATGAAGAAAAGCAATGATCTTCTCCCGCTTGTACTTTTGAACGCCGCCTTATGCCGACCGTCGGATCTTGTAAAAAAGCATAGCTCAAAGAACTATCGCATTTTGTACGTATCCGACGGCAAAATACAGGTCATCCTGTCGCGCGGCAGATATACGATCAAGGAAAACGCCTTTCTCCTTCTCCCGCCCGACACCTCCTTTGCCGTCGCAAAGGATAGCGACCCTGATGCGAGGCTTCTCTATATAGAATATACGGGAAGCGATCCTATGTTGTTTTTTTCACTCACAAAAGGGATATATAAAACGCGTTCCTCCCCCAAAGAAGATGCATACCACGAAAAGGCGCTGCTTTCCGCCGTTCATAAACACGAAAAGGACGCTTCTGCCGTCCTCTATCATTACTTCATATTTTTACGGCGTGTTATCCGTGCGGAGATCGACATTTCGGTACCGACAAACGATGCACGTATTCTTCCCGCGATCCGTTATATTGACGCGCACTTTGCAGAAGCCATCTCGCTCCCTGAGCTTGCAACACTGTGCGGACTTTCGCCGCAATATTTCTGCCGCCTGTTTCACGAGTTGACGAACAAAACCCCCGTCGCCTATATAACAGAGACACGCATGAATGCTGCTGCAAGGCTGCTTTCCGAAACCGATATGATCGAAGCACGCGTTGCGGCTGAGGTTGGTTATATGAATTTTAATTATTTTCTCCGCATTTTTAAACGGTATTTCACGCTTTTGCCGTCAGAATACCGCATGCAAAAAAGCACAAAAAAACAAACATAAGAGGACGAAACAATGGAATTTCAGAGAAAGCTTGACAAGCTCCACCGCTACACGAACATTTTAAAATACCATATCTACCGTAACGGCCGTCACCCCGACAGCGTCACCGTTTGCCCTGCCGACTATAAATCGGGGCATATGCCTCCGCCCGAAGACGAATTCGTTCCTTATACGGTCGGAAGCGCGTGGGGGGACGGCAAGGATCGCCATGCGTGGTTTCATTTCACCTTTACCGTGCCCGAGGAAATGAAGTCAATGCCCATTGATATGCTCGTAAAAACCGAGCGTAGCGGTTGGGACGTGAAGAACCATCAGTTTATCTGCTATATCAACGGCGAGCTGCGCCAGGGACTTGATATCAACCACCGTTACGTCCGCCTCGAAAAAAGCGAAGGAACGTATGACGTTTATCTTTA
>JAZLAP010000250.1:0-7713 GCA_045613265.1 Eubacteriales bacterium
GAAGCGCTCGCCTTCAAAGCCGAAGATCAGCGTGCCTCTCGAAAACGAATGGGGAACGTCATCAAATAAAAATTCTCCTGCCCCCTGCTCGACTAAGATCATACGGTCGCGGGTAAGCAATTCTTTTTTTTGCATGATCTCGGTATTGGTTTCAAAAACGAAGGAGGATACGGAGAGCGTATTTGATGGCTCGTAGGGTGGAAATTTGCAAATACTGTTGGTTTTCATATTAATGCTCCGGATGCTTTTATGGGTTTAGTATAGCATAAAAAACGCAAAAAAGCAAGCGATGCTAACTTTTTTCTATGTTTTTATGGAAATTTTCCATTGAAAAAAGCAGGAATTATGATACAATAATAAAAAAAGGGGTGGATTACAGTGTATTATGCTTTGATAATGCTTTCGGTCGTGATGTTCGGAGGTTGCTTCGGACTTCAGGATCTGTTCCGCAGAAAACGAGGAAGCGGTATTCGGATCAGCATGGAGTCTGCCTGCGTCGGCGCTGTGGCGGGGCTTCTCGTTTTGATTGTGATCAACGGGTTTGCCCTTGAGTTTTCTCCCTTCACTCTGCTGATGGCGGCGGTTTCTGCGATCAACACTATGGTGTTTACATTTTGCGCCTTCCGCGCCCTTGATCATATCAATCTGTCCTTGTTTTCGGTCTTCTCAATGCTTGGCGGAATGATCCTGCCCTTTTTCCAGGGAATCTTCTTTTACGGAGAGAGCATTACTCTTGCAAAGGGTATTTGTGTGCTGTTTATCATTGCGGCGCTTGCCTTTACGGTCGAGAAGGGCGAGAAGAAGCGCGGAATTATATTTTACATAGGCATCTTCGTTTCGAACGGTATGGCGGGCGTCATCGCCAAGATCTATACCGCAACCGATCTGCCGAAGGTAAGTGCGGCAGGATACAGCATGTGGTGTGCGGCGATGACCGCACTGCTATCGGGAATCGCGTGGCTTTTGCTCACTATTTGGGAAAAGCGCAGATCCTGCGATGAAAAACGAGAGACCCAAAAGCCAGAAGGAAAAGTGGTTTTACAATCCTATGGTATAGGAGCATTGAAAGGAAGCATCAATACGGTGGCAAGTTTCATGCTTGTTCTCGCGCTTGCCAACGTAGAAGCATCCGTGCAGTACCCGATGGTCACGGGCGGTACGATGATCGTTTCTACCGTGATCAGCTGCTTTGGCGACAAAAAGCCGAACAAGCGAGAGATCGCCAGCGTTGCTTTGGCATTTTGGGGAATGCTTGCTTTGTTTGTCATCCCCGTTTAAAATAGAATTCAATAAAAAAGAGGAGAAACGGTGTTATGGAAAAGATTAGAGTCGGTGTGTTTGGAGTAGGCAGAGGCACGGATCTCGCAAGGGAATTTATGTTCCTTGACGTTGAGATCGTTGCCATTTGTGAGGGTAACAAGGAGCGCCTTGAGGCCGCTTTGGTAAATTATGATAAATCCGTTGTTGCGTACGAGAGCTTCGACGAGTTTATCGAGCATCCTATGGATGCTGTTGTTCTGGCAAACAATTTTTATCAGCACGCTCCGTTTGCCATTGAGTGCTTTAAGCGAAACCTTCACGTTTTCAGCGAATGTATTGCCAACGCAACGATGGGCGAGGGCGTAGAGCTTGTGCGCGCGTTTGAAAAGAGCAAGAGCATTTATATGCTTGCTGAGAATTTTCCCGAGATGCTCTTTACTCGTGAGATGAAGAGAATCGTCGAGGGCGGCACGCTCGGAAAGATCATGTATGCCGAGGGTGAATACAATCATCCAAATGACCCATGGGAGACGGTTTTTACAAAATCGTGTAAGTTTCATCCGAAGCATTGGCGTCATTTTTGCCCGGCCACGTATTATATCACGCATTCGCTCGGTCCCGTGATGAGCGCAACGGGAGCTACACCCAAAAAGGTGACGGCTTTTGCTATGTATGCACCGAATATGGAGGATATCCCCAACGGAACCTATAACGCGGACGGTGCGGCGAACATCACCACCTTTAACGACGATGGCTCGGTCTTCCGCGTTACAGGCTGCTCGTTCTTCGGCGGCAAGCATAAAGCTTTTCGCGTGTGCGGTACGAAGGGGCAGATCGAAAACCTGCGCGGTATGGAGCCGCAGGTCATGCTTCGCTATAATCCCTGGAACGTTCCGGAGGGCGAAGAGGTTCAAAAGCTGTATACTCCCGAATGGAACGATAAGGACGAGGAGATCATCAAGAAGTCCGGTCACGGCGGCGGCGACTATCTCACGGCGCGCATTTTCGTTAATTGTATCAAGGAGGGCAAGCAGCCCCCGCATCCGTACGATATTTATTCGGCAACGGTGATGTCCTCGGTAGCGATCCTCGGTCACCGCTCGGTTTTGGAGGGCGGCAAGGTTTACGATATTCCCGATTTCCGCAAGGAAGAGGATAGAAAGCTCTACGAAAACGATTACCTCACGCCCTTCTGGGGCGTTGACGGCAGCGCACCGACGCTTCCTTGCTGCTCCAATCCCGACTATAAGCCCACCGAAAAGCAGATGGAGCTTTACTTTGAGGAGCTGAAGAAATAATATCCGTAAAAACCCGTATGCGTGTTTACTGACAAAATGGAGGCTTTTTGCAAAAGAATCCCGGACTTCGCTCCCAAATTGCTTTCCTCGTGCCGTTTGCCGATTATAGTACCGAAGAACTTTGTGAAATTGCTCGGCATATTGGGCACACGAAAGGTATGAGTATTGACGATGGTGCGATAGATAAGTGGAAAATTTTATTTGAAGCTGCAAGATTGTAAGGGGATTTCGGTAATGGTCGTTATGTTCGCAATGTGTTCGAACAAGCAAAAATGAATCAAGAAAGATCGGTTTCTGTTAAGCTTCAAAATTGTTGGGATGCCCCATACTGGTGCAACAATTTTGCACCCTAACACGAAAAGTCCTTGTTTAACAAGGACTTTTCGTGTTTTTCAACATTGCGATTTGAGAGGGCGTTGATCGCGTTTTCCTCATCATTCATCTCTGTACTGAAGTCCATTCTTTACGACGGATTTCAGTGCATTTTTATTTTAAAGGAGACATGCCCTAAACATACGATTTTGTATTGACATCGTTTGCGTGGTATGGTATAATAAATCAATCAAATGAAGGGCGGCGATTGTGTGGAGCTGCCTTCTTTTGTTTACGAGTGAACAAGACTGTGTCGGGCTTTGACGGCAAGGAATGTAAAATATATCCACAGCTTGTAAAGACCTCAAAGAGCATGTATCTTACCTATGGTATGTTGTCGCTTTCGGTAAGCAGCGATGGCTTTTCCTATTCCGCCCCCCATCCCTCGGAAATGGGATGACGGCAGTATCTTGCAGAATTATAATACGATGCAGCGCCGGATACCTCACAAGGATCGGTTGTTCCTTGCATACACAAGAGCCGGTGTTAACAATGACCATGTGCTTCGCCACAGAGCGCCCATTTTTGTGGCGAGGTTTGACGAGAAAAGGATGTACCTCGTAAAGGAAACAGAGAAAATTTTGGTTCCGGAGATTGGTGCAAGGCTGGTCAATTTTACCGTAACGGATATTTCGGAAAACGAGGTCCGGCTGTTGACGGCTGAATGAATGCAACCGATCGGTTGTGGAAAGTTCGGAAGCGACAACTCTATCCGGATCGCTAAGATATGCTTTGAGTGAACGGTATATATGGTAGCCACGGGTAGATACTTGATGGATATAGTAGGTAGATACTTGATGGATAAGGTAAAGAATTGAATCGGCAAAGGCTTGGTACGCTAGAAAGAAAATACTTGTATAAAAGGATGGCAGTAAGGTTGAAACCGAAACAAAGAATCAGACTGATGACACACAATGTGTGGAATCGCGATAGCAACGCTTCCGAATGGGAGAAAAGAGGAGAGAATTGCTCGGCATCGGCGCGTGTCGGTGGGCTTCTTCGTGTTTACCGCGAGCTTTGCCCCGACGTTGTCGGCGGGCAGGAGGTATCTGCTCTGATGGCGGATCTGCTGAAAGAGGGATTTCAGACAGAGCCGATCAATTATACGCTTATATGGGGTAGATTTACTCCTATCCTTTATCGAGCGGATAAGCTGGAGCTGATCGATTCCGAATTCGGTACGTATCCCGAAACGATAGAGGGCTATGACGGCTCCTTCAACGACGTGAAATCGAAGTCCTGGAATATTGGCGTTTTCCGCGTGAAGGAGACAGGAAAGATCTTCGTTTTTGCCACCACGCACCTGTGGTGGAAGTCTTCACCTAAAAGTGAAGGCGATATCGGCAAAGCAAATTATCAAGCCTTTTCGGATGAGGCGCGCGAATGGCAGATCACCTTTCTTTTGTCGAAGCTTAAGGAGTACCGTTGCCGATACGGTTGTCCGGCAGTGCTCGTCGGCGATATGAATGCGCAATATCATTCTAAAGCAATGGCGGCTGTTCGTGCGAACGGATTCCGACATGCGCACGATATTGCCACCGAGTATGCGGAGGAGGCCATCGGCTACCATTTTTGCTTTCCCTCCGGATATGAAACCACATATTATGACAGACCCTTCGAGAACGCGATCGATCATATCTACGTCATCGGAGAAGAGGAGGGAACGATCAAACGCTTTGAACGCTATTCTCCCGCCTACTATTTTCCGATTTCCGACCATTCCCCCGCCTACGTGGATTGGGAGCTTTAAAGCGACTGCTATGTTTTTACCCGGTTGACGGAAAAGGGGCTGCGTTAAATCCGGACTTTTGCCTTTTTTCTTACATAATAGCAATAAAAAACCAAGATCAATCGAAAGCATTGATCTTGGTTTTTTTATGACGGCACATAGCGTTCGCAATTTGTTGATGCTATGTATCTGTCTCATTTTTTGTTAGCTCTTATCGTATCCCGTTTTGTGAAAGCGGATGAAGGAAACGATGACCGAGAGCATGTTGAAGACCTCGCAAAGAATACCGCCGAGCGTAAAATAGTATACGTTATGCACGATCCAGAGCGGCGAAACGAGGAAAAGCTGAACGATGCGGATGGTTTTGCCGTTGCGCGACCACATGGAGAGCGTACCGATGCCCTGCGCGAGGAGGAGGAGAAGGGCGATCCACCACTTTTCGCTTAAAAACAGAGGAGCGGCGATACAGGATGCGGAAATGCAAAATAGCATAAGAAACAGGAAAAAAGGTTTTTTGCATTTATCGCCGAGTGCAAAAATAATACCGCGCATGATGCTGCATATGTTCAAAAGCAAGCCCACCCAGGATTGGAGCAGGATAAACTGCACGGTGAAGGCGATCGCGCACCCCATTTGGAACAGAAAATAGGTTCGGTTTTTCTTGCATTGGTAGGAGATCATTGCACAAGCCATACCGATATAGCCGATCAACTGTACAGGATCGAGTAGAGTTTGTAAAAATTGTATCAGTGCTGTCATACGGAATTCCTTTCGGCAATGTCAATACGAAAATATTATACATCATTCTCCGCGTATTTACAATAGGAAAACTAAAATTATTAAAAAGTTTGACTGCACATATGTTGACACCTTGGCGCTTTTATGCTATAATGAAGAAAATTTATGCATGGCGGAGGAAACAAGGATGCGCGAAGCATATAATGAGGACCGTAACGTGTTCAATACCGTGACCGATATGATGGATGCGAAGGGCTGGCGTTATAAAAAGTACGAGGATGACCTTTCGATCATGACACAGTTCAGCGGGGACGATTTTTCCATGGATCTCATGGTTATCGTAAAACCGAAGCAAAAGGTTGTGGCGGTGTACTCCATACTTCCGTTCGAGATGCCGGAGGATAAGCGTATCGACGGGGCACTGGCGGTATGCGCCGCGAATTATTGGATGGTTGACGGTGGGTTCGATTATGACGTACGCAACGGCAAAATCATGTTCAGACTCACATCAAGTTACCGCAACAGTATTCTTTCCGAAGAATTGTTTGAGTATATGATCGGTGTCTCTTGCAGTACCATTGATCAGTATAACGACAAGTTTTTCATGATCGCCAAGGGAATGATGAGCGTACAGGATTTCATTAAGCAGGAAGAAAAGTAATAGCATTTTCCTTTTTTCTTGACTGTGAAAGTTCTTGTTTTAAAATCTGACATAAATCAATAGGGGTATAATTATGATTTACGGCGATTGGAACGAAAGCGAGGTCGCGTTTCTCGACGCGACACTGAACGACAGCGAAAAGGAATTTATCAACAAAACGGCGGTTGAATGGAGTGCAATGGAGCGAGAGCAACGGCTTTACCCCACCTATCACTTCACCTCGCCGCACGGCTGCCTCAACGATCCGAACGGACTTTGCTATTGGAACGGCTACTGGCATCTCTTTTATCAGAACAACTTTGGCATGGGTTGGGTGTGGGCGCACGCGGTCAGCCGCGATCTTGTGCATTGGAAGCATCTTCCGCGCGCCATTCTTCCCGAGGTGGAAAAGGAATGCTATTCGGGCATGATCCTGATCGAAAAGGATCGCGCGATCGCCGCCTATTACGGACTGAAAACCGGTATTATGATCGCAGAGTCGAAGGATCCGCTTCTCGTACGCTGGGAAAAGCTGAACGGCGGCAATCCCGTGATCCCCGAAAACGCCCCTGACGGAACGCGGTATCTTGCATATGATCCGTGTATCTGGAAAAACGGCGATAAATACTGTTTGATCAGCGGCAAGTACGTTCTGAACGAGCATTCCCAAACCCGTATGCGCGACGGATACCTTTTTATATCGGATGATCTCATTCATTGGGAATTTAAGGGGAACTTTCTCGAAAACGATCTGTTCGCCAACCCCGACGACGATCTTGCCTGCCCCTATTTTCTCCCTTGCGGCAACCGCCATCTGCTTCTCCATTTCAGCCACCATTCGGGTCCTAAGATCATGATCGGCGATTACGATCGCGTGCGTAACCGGTTCGTCGTGACGGGTGCGCGTCACTTGACACGGACGGCAAGCCATTTTGGCGGTCTTCTTGCTCCCTCGGCGTTTCCGCATCCCGACGGCGACGGTACGCTTCTTGCAATATATAACGTGCATTCCCACAATCATATGCCCGATGGCGTCTACAATAACGCTTTCATGTCTCTCCCGACAACAATTTCGGTTGAAGACAGCGGTAACGAGATATACATATCCCCCGCAAAGGAGCTGGAGATTCTGCGTGTTCCCGAAAGTCGCGTATGCAAAACCGATATCGCGCTTACGGCGAATGAGCCGTATAAGCCCCTTGACGTTGCGAGCGATACCATGGAACTGATCCTCGAATTTGAAGCGAAATATTCTCCGATGCTCGAGATCCGTGTGATGATGTCGGAGGACGAGAGAGAATACAGCGCGATCCGTATCTTTCGGCAGAGAGGTGCAAGCTTCGTCCCCGCCTTCGGTGGAAAGTTTGAATATGGCGGTGCCAATGAAACCGTCGTGCAGCTTGGCACCTCGTATTCCTCGTTGGACGCCGACCTGCGTTTCCCTGAAGAGCAGGCGGTCTGGATTGCTCCCACAGAGAAGCTGAACGTTCGCATCTTCCTTGACAAGTCTATTATCGAGGTCTTCGTGAACGGCAAGGCGGCACTCACAACGCGTGTCGTGCCTATGCTGGGCGGAAAGAATATTGCCATTGTTTCGCGCGGCAAGGACATTATCCTTGAAAGGCTTGAGGCGTACGAGCTTGGGCTTTGATTTCTTTTGTTTACGAAAGGAGCAT
>JAZLAP010000251.1:0-4085 GCA_045613265.1 Eubacteriales bacterium
GCCCGTCGAAGCGGGCTGCTACAGAGTCGGCGCCTCCTTCAACGGCGCAAACGACTGGGTAGCCACCGTAAGGCTCGGCGACGACCGTTTTACCGATCGTGCGACCGGCGCAAGCGTCGTAACGTCGCTCGGCAACTATCACAATTATTCCCTGCAGCATAACGGCTCAACCGGGTCGGCAGGACTGAAGCTGCTCGGCTACGCGGTGCTTGATACCGATGCCTCCGCGCTCGAAGCGGCGTTCACCTACACGGGACAGCTCGTGACGGGCGGCGGCAAGAAGCTTGTTCCGATCTTCCTTATCAAAATGCCCGCCGAGAACGGCGAAACGGCAACGCACGTGCATACGTTTGATCACGCTTGTGATGCGACCTGCAACGCCGCCGACTGCGGATTTACGCGCGAGACGCTGCACGAATATGACCACGCTTGCGATGCGACCTGTAACACCGTTGGCTGCGGATTTACGCGCGAGACGCTGCACGTATATGACCACGCTTGTGATGCGACCTGCAACGCCGCCGACTGCGGATTTACGCGCGAGACGCTGCACGTATACGACCACGCTTGCGACGCGACCTGTAACACCGTTGGCTGCGGATTCACGCGCGAGACGCTGCACGTATACGACCACGCTTGCGATGCGACCTGTAACACCGTTGGCTGCGGATTTACACGCGAGACTATGCACGTCCTGCGGGAATGGTACGTCTTCCGTCCCGCAACGGCGACGGCACCGGGCGAAAAGCGCCGCGAATGCTATATATGTACCTATTACGAAGCCGTAGAAATTCCGTACGTTGGTTCGTATACGCTATCGGTCTCGGATCTCGGTACCGTCGTCATGGTAGCGGATGCCGTCAAGCAGTATATGGATGCACCGAGCGAAACGAATGTGAAGCAGTACAACAAAAACGCAACCGCGCTTCGCTATGATCGCTCGGTACCCGTAACGGTCTCCTATGCGCGCGAAGGTTCAACGCCCGTAGGGGTAACGCAGACAGGCACTTGCCTTTATCTTTCGGAGAGTCGAAGCTTTTCGGATACGGTAATATACACGTTCGAAAGCGGCAAAACGGCGATTGACCTTGTCAACCTGATCCCCGACACCACCTATTACTATAAGGTCGCGGAAAGCTTTGCGGACGGCAGTGTATATGAAAGCAACGTGGCAAGCTTCACGGTTGCCGACTATCCCCGCATGATGACGGTGGACGGCATCTGCAACGTGCGCGACATCGGCGGCAAGGTCGGTCTGCAGGGCTGCCGCATCAAATACGAAATGATCTATCGCGGCTCGGAGCTTGACGGCTACAAAGAGCCGACCTACAAGCTGACTGCGGATGGAAAAGCATATATGCTCGGCACGCTCGGCATTAAGTATGACCTCGACCTGCGCTCTCAGGGGACCGCACCGCTCGGTGAGGGAGTCGATTACCGACTTTGCTACTTTGACCAGTATAGCGGTGTCATCATCAACGGCTCGAAAAACCGTGATAAATACGCGCCGATCTTCCGCACGTTTGCCGACGAGGCAAATTATCCCGTTTATGCGCACTGTACCTACGGTGCCGATCGCACGGGCACGCTGTTCTTCCTTCTCGAAGCACTTCTCGGCGTATCGAAGGAGGATATCATACGAGATTACGAGCTGACCGGCTTCTATCACACGTCCGTCGCGCGCGACCGCGAGACTTTCCAAAAGCTGATCACGGCGTTTGAGAATCTCCATGGCGACACCTATGCCGAAAAGGCAGAGTACTATATGATCAACTCGCTTCACCTGACGAAGGAGGAGATTGAGGAGATCCGTGCGCTTTTACTCGACGGCTACGAAAAGGAGCATATTTGCTCTTATGAAAAATGGGAGGCGAAAAAGCTTCCGACCGCGACCGAAACCGGCGCCGCCGTCAGCACCTGCGCCGTGTGCGGCGGAACTGCCGAAAAGATCCTGCCGACCGTGAACGCAACGCTGAAAAACGGCAAGGCGACCGTCGATGCGGTCAAGGATGCGGGATATACCTACGTTTGCGATCTGTACGGCTTCTGTCTCTCCAGCAAAAACGCGAGCTACGCCGAGGGTACGGTGTACGACACCCCGACCGTTTCGGCAAAGCTTTATATGATGTGGGACGGCGAATCGATTTACGTTTACATCGAAGTAAGCGACACCGCGGTCGTTTCGCGCGGTAAGAATTACCTCACGCAAAATCCTTCCGCAACCGCCAACCTCTACAAAAACGATTCGATCGAATTTTATTCCGCGATCGCAGGCGGCGACTACTGCAAAACGGGCATTGACGCCCTCGGCTACACCGCATATTTCGCGGGCGACGGCAGTGCCTATGCGGCAGATATTGTTTACGCCACGCGGCTTCTCGGCGACACGGACGGCAGTATTCTCACCTCGTATCAAAATTGCGTTGATCCCATTACGGCAATCGACGGTATCAGCGGTTACGCCGTGGAATTTGCTTTCGCCGCCAAGGCAGAGCCAACCGACGGCGGCAAGGCTTGTATCGCGCTCGACACGCTTTCGGTCGGCTTCCAGGTGAACGACGCAACCAACGAAACGCTCGTGAACGAAAGCACGGGGCGCGTTCACTTCGGTACGCAGCCCACGAAGGGAAAGGCCGGTATGGTGACCGTCCTGCTCGGATAAAGCTCTGTTGACTTTTTTCGTTTAAAAATGCAAAATGTAAAGAAAACTTTACATTTTGCATTTTTTGTTACATTATATAAGATAAAAAAGAATGCCGATGGAAAAAGCAAAGCAGGCATCTTCGGCTATTATTGGTACACATAAAAATCGTTTTAAAGGCAACATTAAATACAGTGAATTTTGGAGGTGTTTAAAATACAAAAAATCAGATCCGGAAGAAAAGCGGTTTCCGCAGTCGGAGCGCTTCTTTTATGCGTGTTATCCATCGGAATGCAAAAGCCCGCATGCGCTTCCGCTGCCGTCTCGCCTACGGTGACGGACGGTGCATTCGTTTGTGCCGAAACGCCGTCTACCTATCCGAAAACCAAGGAACAGGCAGGGGCGCGAAAGCGGCTGTTGCTCGGCGGTATGAATTTCGGTGCCAAAATACTCTCCGACGGCGTTGCGGTCGTGAGCCTCGGCGACGAAACCGATAAAAATATAAAGCTTTCTCCCGCCTACCGTGCGGGGATCCGAAAGAAGGACGTGATTCTGTCGATCAACGGAACACCTGTCCTGACGGCAAGCGACGTTTTGCGTGCGGTGCAGACATCCGAGGGGAAGCCGCTTACCTTGCGTTGCAGGCGGCAGGGAGCGGAAAAGGAATTTTCGGTAACGCCCGAACGCGACACAGACGGCAATTACCGCATCGGTGTGTTTCTGCGCGACAGTGCCGCAGGAATCGGTACCGTCACCTATATCGATAAGGAAAGCCTCACGTTCGGCGGACTCGGACACGGCATCTGCGATCCCGATACGGGTGCTCCCGTGCCGATACGGCGCGGCGAGGTACGGAGGGCGGTGATCACAGGCATTGCTAAGGGAAACGCGGGAAAACCGGGTGAAATGCGCGGTTACCTTGACAAAACCAAGATCGGCGCACTCATACAGAACGATGCCTGCGGTGTGTTCGGTATCTTTACCGAATGCCCTGTAAGCCGTGAGGTGGAGATCGCTTACCGTGATGAGGTAAAAGAGGGAAACGCCACGCTCTATACAACGCTTGACGGCGACTGCGTCACGCCATACACGGTCAAAATCTCGACGATCGATCGGGAAGCAACGGGAAACAAATGCTTCACCGTCGAAATCACCGACGCCTCGTTACTTGCGAAAACGGGCGGCATCATCCAAGGTATGAGCGGCTCGCCTATCATTCAAAACGGTAAGCTGGTTGGGGCTGTGACCCACGTTTTGATCAATGATCCGACAACGGGGTATGGTATTTTTATTGAAAATATGTTGAATGCGAGCGAGAGCGCTCGCAATGAATTGCCTGCGGCGTGAATTGAGCATAGCTCATGAATTGTCCTACGGACATGATTTGCACTGCGGTGCATAAAGATTTTAGGCAATTCAATTCATGGAGTGCGGAGCGCGAGAA
>JAZLAP010000252.1:0-8419 GCA_045613265.1 Eubacteriales bacterium
TGGCATGACGACGATCATTTTGTAGCCGCGTGCTGCCGCAAGCGCGCAGAGCCCGATGCCCGTATTGCCCGACGTAGGTTCAATGACGGTTCCGCCGGGAAGAAGCTTGCCTTCACGTTCGGCGGCAAGGAGCATGCTGAGCGCAACGCGATCCTTTGCGCTACCCGCAGGATTTTTCGCTTCGAGCTTCGTATAAAGATTGGCGAGAAGCCCCTCTGCTTTTTCGCTTCGGTGGGCGTGCAAAAGCGGAGTTTTGCCGATAAGCGCCTCGATTCCTTCGTAAATATTTCCCATATTTTCTGCTATATCCTTTAATTTGTAATCTTTTATTTACTTTTTTCTTGTTTTTTTGTTTTTTCCGGAAGGTTTGCTTTTGCCTTCGGGGATGACATGCTCCTCTGCACCTGCGGCAAGCGGAATCCGCGACGCCTTGGGATCTCTACGATTCAGGTTGGAGACAAGCTGCTTCAAAATTTCATGAAAACGCGAGCGATCCGCGCTCTCAAGCTTGCGAAGCTCCTTGTGTGCCGCCAGCATGCAACGCAGACGGTCTTTGTTGATGTCGGTCAGCGTTTTTTTTCGTGAGGCTTGCAGGAGACGGTAAAAGGTTTGGGTGAAAAAAGCGCGGTCATCATTGTTGAGCGCCGCAAGCCAGTTGCGTACGGCTCGCGCGGTACGCTTGCCGAAGCCCGAACGCTCACGCAGGTAAACGAATGCCGTGCCGTGGATCTCCCACGAAAAAGGATCGTGCTGAAACAGTCTGCTTCCTGCACTGCTGATGATGTGATAATGCTCGTCGTGATCCAGTACGACACCTACGATCGAGGATTGCGGTATGAAGGTAATGAGCTTTTCCTGCATTTCACGATAGCGTTCGCTTTCAAGAATATGCCGTTGAAAGCCGGGACCGTCGTGACTATATGCCATGACAAGGCGCTCTCTAACCTCGTGACGCGCATGGACGGCGGTGTAAAGTGCAAGATTGCCGCCCTTGGAGTGTCCGGCGAGACGCAATTTCCCGGGATATACCTCGCATATATGCTCGGTATAGGCGACAGCTTCTGCCTGCGCAGGAATATAGTCACGGTAAGAGAGATCCATATCTTCCTTCCAGCCGATCAGCGTGTCGTCGGTGCCGCGAAAGGCGATGAGCAGACTGCCGTCCGGAAAATGGTAGGTTATAGCTGAGAATTGCATTTCGCGTTTTTCGTCCACGCGATTGACATAATTCGAAAGCCTTACGTTACGAAAACGCGCACAGGTTGATGCGATAAGAGCGAGCTTTTCGGTTTCGCGTGGGATCAGAACGCCAAACGCGCGGAAACTCTCCGGCATTTTCGAAAAGCATTCGATCGCTTCGGGAAAGGAGATCGTCTCATCGTTTCCGTAAGAAGGAACGATACCTGCAAAGTTGATGAAAGCGCACATCGAGAGGATCAAGCTATCCACCTCATTGAGCGGTGACTTGGAAAAGGAGAGATCTCCGCGCCATTCGAGATAGTCGAAAACGGTATAGAATTTTTTCACGGCGCATCGCTCCCTTCACGGTTTTTCTATTATCATTATAGCAGAGGCTTCGGCATTTGGGAAGGGGGTTTTCCAAAAAAACACACAGCTACACAAAACCTACACAAAAGGAACGGTTATCCGCGAAAAGGATTGAAATGAAGATAACAAATAAGGAACAAACACCTCGTATGCGAGGCCTTGTTCCTTATTTTTACGTTAGAAGCACAAGCGGAAGCGATCACTTACTGTCTTGCGTAAAGCGCTTCAACAATCTTTTCCTTGATCAGAGGCGCTTCCTCTTCATAGGGAAGATCACCGGTAAAGTAAATAGGATCTGCCGTCCTGATGACGCGCGCTTCGTCGTCGATCTGAATGCAAACAAAGGGGACACGTTTTCCTGTTTTGCGGAAATAGTAACGGTCAAAGGAGAGAAATCCATCGTAGATGTCGCTTTTTTTCTCCGCCTCTGCCGTATACTCCATATCGGGGTAGACCATCAAACGGTCTCCGTTTTCAAGTGCCGCAACGACGGCACGGAAGGTGCGGAGGGCGTCGGTCGTTTTGCCGCGGTAGACGGGAATTGCGCGCACCGATCTGGCGAGCGGTGCGACCACGAAGGCGGCGACCGTTGCACAGATCGCAGCGACGGGGCGAGGCATGCCGCCACGCTTCGAAAAGGTATAGTCGCGGAACTGCTTCTTGCAGGTCTTATAGGTGAAAAAGGCATTCAAAACGAGCGGTCGGAAGGGCTTTTTCATAAATTTCAGTGTGGTGTACGGACCGTGCATATTCAAATGACGGCAAACGTAAACGGTTGCACCGTCCGGCTCGTTTGCGGGTGCGCTGTACTTCTTGGAAAAGATGCAGAAAACTCTGCGGGCAAAGCGAAAATATCTGCCGTATCGCCACTTGGAACAGTTTCTTTTTCTCATAAGGGATCAGTCATCTTCTTTCGTGCGGAAAACCCAATGCTTCTGGATCTGATAGCTGAGCAGGGCAAGTGTCAGATCGACGATCAAAACGCTGATGATGTTCCAGATATGGAACACGTCGATAAAGAGCGTGACACCGAGTGAGGATGCGATCAGCTGGAAGAACCAGAGCGTATAATATTTCGGGATACATGCGGCGCCCTTGCCATGGAAGACAAAACGGAAATTGAAATAAATATTGAATATCGATGACAAAATGCGGGCAACGCTCTTGGCGATCGGTGTTTTCAAGGCGGCGGAAATCCCCAAAATGGCAGGGATATCGACAAAATTCATGAGGAGGAGAAAGACGGCAACGTCAAGGATCGCTGAAAGGAGCGACGAAATAAAGTACATGCCGAGGTTACCGAACACAGAGCGCATCACGAGCGAGGAATCACGCACGACGTTGAAATGTGATGCTTTACCGTCCTCGTTATAGACGGTCTCGATCGTGATCTCTGCGATTTTGACTCTGTCCTTTGTCGCGCGGATCAGCATATTCATTTCATATTCAAAACGCTCTCCGTCAATGCCGATCAGGTACTCAAGGAGACCGTGATTGAAGCCGCGAAGCCCCGTCTGGGTATCGCTGCATTTTGCGCCGTGCATCAAACGGAAAAAGAGCGAGGTCAACGTGTTCCCCCAACGGTTATGGAAGGGAACCTGCGGCTCCTTGAAATTACGGCAGCCGAATACCATGGTACGCACGGGCGATGCCGCGGTTTTTTTGGCAACGCGCATAACGTCGAGGACGGTATGCTGCCCGTCCGAATCGGCGGTCACGTATACAGTACCGTCCGTAAAATGCTCTTTGCAGTATTGAAAGGCGGTTTTCAGAGCCGAGCCCTTACCGCGGTTGTCGGGGTAAGCGATCAGCGTTACCTTTTCAATGGCTTCTATTTCCCGAAAAATAGGATCAAAGCGTGCATCGCTACCATCGTTCACTACGACGATCGCAGAGATATCCTCTTTGGCGAGAATCCGACAGTAAGCAATAAAGTTAGCGGTCGGCTCATACGAGGGGATGATAACGACGGTTTCGGTGCTGTTCATCGGTTTTGTTTCTTGCATGATTCAGTCCTGTTCCGATTTTTTCGGCGTTCCGATCAATAGAAAAAAGGAACGCTTATACTATTTTACTACATTACGGAAGAATTGTCAATATCCACAGGAGCGAGAATACTGTTTTTCATTGAAAAATCCGCAAAAAGTTACCGATGTGCATCCAAAATCGGGCAAATTGTCAGTCTTTGCGCGCTTTTACATCCTTAGGGATGCGAATAACCAATTCGATCTCGTTATCATACTCCTTTTTCTCGCTGCATACGTCAATTCCCGAACGTCGAATGATACCGATGGCATTATCGATCGAATTGTAAAACAGTCGAATGTCCTTAATGACACCAACAAGCCGCGCCTTCCCTACGGGAATCGGATTACCGCGGGATAGGATCTCTTCCACGAGCGCTTCGCTTGCCGCAACGTTCAGCCGCCTTTTGATTATTTTATCCAGTGCCTCGGCGCGTTTCTCATAGTCCGCGAGACGCAGAAGCGCACGCGCGTGTCGTTCGGTCAGATGGGCATCGAGAATACGGCTTCTTTCGGTCTCGGTGAGCCGTAAAAGGCGTAGCTTGTTGGCAACGTAGGATTGGCTGACGGCAAGGCGTGAGGCAACGTCCTCCTGCGTCATATTGTGATTGCGGATCAGTGCTGCAATGGCGGCGGCTTCCTCAAAGATGTTCAGATCTTGCCGTTGCAGATTTTCGATCAGGGCAAGCTCTGCACTCTCTTTGCCGTTTGCATTTGTAATGAGACACGGTACTTCGGTGAGTCCAATGAGGCAGGCGGCACGAAAGCGTCGTTCGCCCGCAATCAGCTCGTATCGCTCGTCCTTGATGACCTCGCGTACCGAAAGCGGTTGCATGATCCCGTAGCGGCGTATGCTTTCGGCAAGACTGAAGAGTGCGGCATCATCGAAAATTTTGCGCGGTTGTGAGGGGTTGCGGACGATCTTGACGGTAGAAATACGGTAGATCTTGTCGTCGCGGTGCATAGTGATCTCGCTTGCCTCGCGGTCGGGATAGTTTTTAAATAAAAGGATAGGCATAGTGTTGCTCCTTCCTCGTTTTTTCTTCATTTTACCACGAAAAAGCGGCGAAAAAGCGCGGATATAGGAAGAAAAAAGCATCTATTTTTGCCGAAGAAGAAGGAAAACGCGCAGGGCTTGACAGGTTGGGGGATATGTGTTATAATTGATTGAAAAAACGAGAGGAAGGTGAAGGCTGAATGGACATAGGAAGTGGTAGTATTGGTACGAGCAGTTGCCGGAGATTGCGGCTTTCACCGACATCATCCGCGTTTTTTTGGGGTATACTTGATATAGATGCCGACAGAAGCGGAAGATTGAATTTCTTCTTGGCAGCCGGTCGTATCCTTGCACCTCTGTCCTACATATTTTGCGGTCGTATCCGCATCAAAGGAGGGAGAAAATGAAGGATATCGTACTTACAAAAGAAACTGTAGAGGAGCTTTTTCGGGAAAAACGCTACGGAAGACTCCGTAATGAGCTTATGTCGCAAAACCATGCTGACATTGCAGAATTGTATCGCACATTGCCGCACGCTATGCGTCCGATCGTGTACCGCCTGTTGCCGAAGGAAACGGCGGCAGAGGTATTTGTTTTGCTTGAGGCGCGCGACCGTGAGGCGTTGATCGATTCGTTTGCCGATGCTGAGATCGGTGCCTTGGTGAACGATCTTTACATGGATGACGTTGCCGACCTTGTCGAAGAAATGCCTGCGAGCGTTGTCAGGCGTATTCTGAAAAATGCAAGCCCCGAAACGCGCGCCGATCTGAACCTGCTTTTGCGTTATCCGAGGGACAGCGCAGGTACGGTGATGACGACCGAATATACGGCACTGCGCGCAGGAATGACGGTCACCGAGGCTTTCTCGGAGCTGCGCCGCGTTGCCGTCGACAAGGAGACGATCTATACCGCCTACGTCATCGACAAAGAGAGGCATCTTGTTGGCATCGTAACAGTCAAGGATATGCTGCTTGCCGATGAAAATGCCTGCATCGGTGATTTTATGAATTGCAACGTGATCGCGGCCACGACCGATACCGACCGTGAAGAGGTGGCGCGTATGTTTGTGAAATACGGCTTTCTCGCCATTCCTGTGACCGATAAGGAGGAGCGGCTCGTCGGTATTGTTACGGTGGATGACGCTATGGACGTCCTTAGCGAAGAGACCGAAGAGGATATTCAAAAAATGACGGGTATTACGCCGGACACGCGCGCCTATTTTGAAACCTCTGTTTTGTCGGTCTATCGCTCGCGTATCCCGTGGCTTTTGCTGCTCATGCTCACCGCTACCTTGACGGGGGCGATTATCGCGGGCTTTGAGAGCGCACTTGCCGCCTCGATGATTCTGACGGCGTTTATTCCGATGCTGATGGATACGGGAGGCAATGCAGGCAGTCAGGCATCGGTCACCGTCATTCGTGCTTTGTCACTTGGAGAGGTTGAAGCGCGAGACATCTTCCGTGTGCTCCTGAAGGAGATGCGTGTCGCACTTCTGTCGGGTATCACGGTCGCCCTGTTCGCCTTTGCCAAGATCCTGGTGATCGATCATCTCTTGCTCGGCAATCTGGATGCTGCCTCTCTGCCGATCGTGACGGCGGCAGTGGTCGCATTGACCTTGATGATCACTGTGATCGCCGCTAAATGTATCGGATGCTCGTTGCCGCTGATTGCGAAACGCTTTGGCTTCGATCCTGCAGTGATGGCATCCCCCTTTATCACTACCATCGTGGATGCTGTGGCGCTTCTTGTGTATTTTCGTATTGCGTCAACCTTTCTTTTGCCGTTGCTTTAATAAAAACCATCGGAATGTAAGCTTTTGTTTACATTCCGATGGTTTTGTTTTTTTAGAACTTAAGAAAGCTTTTCAATAATGGCACTGACGGCGGCGAGTGCATCGTCGATCTTTGCGTGATCGCTACCGCCGGCAACGGCACTGTCAGGGCGTCCGCCACCCTTACCGCCTGCAATGGCAGAGATCTCACGGAGAATATTGCCTGCATGGGCGCCTGCCTTTACGGCATCCTTGCCACATGCGGCAACGAAGTTCAGCTTGCCGTCAAATACGGTGGCGAACACGGCGACCATATCGTCGTTATCTGCCTTGACGCTGTCGGAGAGGGTACGGACGGCGTCGGGACGCATCTCAAGCTTCGCTACAAGAAGACGGAGTGCACCGACCTTCTTGGCATTGCCGATAAGCGAAGCGAGCTTCTCATTCGAAAGCTTTGCCGAGAGCTGTTCGTTTTCACGGCGGGCTTCACGCAATTCAAGCATCACAGCACTTGCACGCTTCGTCAAGTCGGCAACGCTTGCCGCTTTCAGTTCCTTTGCGGCGCCGGTGAGTGCCGCACCCTTTTCCGAAAGGAGCTGCAGAACGCCGAGTCCCGTGGTACCCTCGATACGACGAACGCCTGCAGCAACCGAGGATTCGGAGATGATCTTAAAGAGACCGATATTGCCTGTGGTATCAACGTGGGTACCCCCGCAAAGCTCGGTCGAGAAGTCGCCCATCTTCACCATGCGGACACTGTCGCCGTATTTTTCGCCGAAGAGCGCCATCGCGCCCTCTGCCTTTGCCGAGGCGATGTCGGTTACAACAGTGTTAACACTGACGGCACGGAGAATTTCTTCATTTACCATTGCCTCAACGCGCGAAAGCTCGTCCTGCGTCATGGCGGCGTAATGCGAGAAGTCAAAGCGGACACGTGCATCGTCTACGTAGGAGCCTGCCTGCTCAACGTGCGTGCCGAGTACGCGGCGGAGTGCTGCCTGCAAAAGGTGGCATGCCGAGTGATTGCGACGGATGGCGTTTCTGCGGACGGTGTCGATCGTGAGACGGACACTGTCACCGACCGAAAGCGTATCACCGTCAACCGCTACAAAGTGGATGTAGACGCCGTCACTCTTCTTTGTATCGTTGACTGTAAACGTTGCATCGTTTGTTTCAACGATGCCCGTGTCGCCAACCTGACCGCCGCCCTCACCGTAGAATACCGTACGGTCAACGACGATGGCACAGTCACCCTCGGTAACGGTGTCAACGAGCATATCGTCCGAAACGATGGCAAGGATCTTTGCCTCGCACGAGGTTTCGGTGTAGCCGACGAAGTCGGTCTTGGAGATACCCTCAAGAAGCTTGCTTTCGCCATCGCTCCAGCCGCCGATGTTACCGCGCGCGGCACGCGCACGGCGACGCTGATCCTCCATCAACGAGCGGAAGGTCGCTTCGTCCACCGAAAGTCCCTTCTCCTCTGCGATCTCACGCGTGAGGTCATAGGGGAAGCCGTAGGTGTCATAAAGCGTGAAGGCATCCTTACCGGAAAGAATGGTTGCGTTCTCTGCCTTTGCGGCGGCGATCATGCGGTCGAGGATCGAAAGTCCGCTATCGATGGTGGCGTTGAAGCGCTCTTCTTCCATGGCGATGACCTTCAGAATATAGTCGGATTTCGCAGTAAGCTCGGGGTACGCATCGCCCGATTCGCCAATCGCAACGCGGGCAAGCTCGGGCAGGAAACGACGGTCGATGCCGAGAAGCTTGCCGTGGCGCGAGGCGCGGCGCAGAATGCGGCGAAGCACGTAACCGCGTCCCTCGTTCGAGGGGATGACGCCGTCACTGATCATAAAGGTTGCCGAGCGTACGTGGTCGGTGATCACGCGGATCGAAATATCGTTTTCGGCATTTTTGCCGTAGGTCTTTTCGGCAATGGCGCAAACGGCATCGAGGATCTTGCGGATCGAGTCCACCTCAAACATGTTATCAACGCCCTGCATGACGCAAGCAAGTCTCTCAAGACCCATGCCCGTGTCGATGTTCTTCTGGCTAAGCTCGGTATAGTTACCGTTGCCGTCG
>JAZLAP010000253.1:0-3311 GCA_045613265.1 Eubacteriales bacterium
TCAATTTTCCGCTAATTTTGCACACCCTTTAAAAGCCTCTTTTTTACGTAAACGGCGCGAGCATCGGGGCGTCCTTTTCATAGCCGTCGTCCGGCGAAAGCTCAGAAAGCACAGATGTGAGCGCACGTCTATAGGAATCGCTCAAGGGGTAAAGCGAAAGGCGCGGTATGGATTCAGACAAGCGATGCACGGGGATATACAGAACGGTATTCCCTTCCCGTATGCGGTAGAAAATCGGATGCTCCTGATACCGCGTACGGTGGCGTTTATAAAATCGCTTTTTGAAATATTGGGACACAGACACTCCGAGTGCTTCTTCGGCAAATGCGAGATCGGACGCGAAATTATCCTTACCGAAAAGGCACGAAAAGAAAGCAGGAATCCCTTTTATCAACTCAAGCTCCGAAACGGGGCGCGCGCCGTTATGATACAGCCTGTCGCCATTTAACGTATAGCGTCCCGCACAACAGCCGACGTAAAAGGAGAAAAGATCCTCGATCTCGGTTGCTGCGGACGCACTTTTCAGCGAAAGGTCGCGCTCCTTTACGTCCGGCGCAACGATCCCCGAAAGTCCGAACATTCGAATAAAAATGCGGTTGATCGTCTCCTCGTTTTGCCGCATTTTTTCTTTTCGCTCTTCACGGATCGCGGCATACCGCGCATAAACGTCACAAAGGGGTGTTTTTCCGTCGGCAAGCACAAGAAGCGGTGAACGGCGAAAATCAAAGGAGATCTCCTTTTCGTCCCAATCCAGACGAGCAAGCGATACGTTTTCCTCGGCAAGGCGGGAAAGCGTTGCGGCATCGTCGGGATTTGGAGGAATAAACGGCAGATCTCGTATATTACCCACCTGAAAATTGACGGTCGGCGCAGTTGCAGAAAGAAAATAGAAAGCAACATTTGATGCAAGATAGGCAAGAATCACGGGAATATCGGGATCGGGCGCAAACAACGAAGAGCCGCTGACGTCAAAAACAAAGCCGGCTTCTTTTTTGCGCACGCCGAAGTTTTCAAAGCCAAAAAGCGACCACGTAATTCCGCTACGGAAATAATATTCCATATTCTGCGGACGCGAACGAAGCTTCCCCTTTGTGTCCCGAAAATTGAGGATTTCCTTACCGCCGTCGTAAAAATCAACGACGTACTCGTTCATTCCGTACCATTTACGGTAAAATCCGCCCTTGTTATACGGAAACCAACGTTTCCCCGTTGCGCGTGCCGCTGAAAGCGTTGCGCATCCGTAAGCGATAGCATCGGGATCCGGCTCAAACCAAAAACGCACAAAACGAGCGTTATCGCCCGTGGCAAGCCCTTGACGGACGGGATAGAGATCGCCGAGACGCTTCGCATCGCGGAGAACGGAAAACGCTTCGGGAGGTAATTGATATAAAAGAGGTGCGCCCCTGTAGGAAAGAAAATCTGCCTGCGCCACGCGTTTTTCCTCGGTCGCCGCGAAGGCGGATCTCTTCCGTTCGGGATCCGAAATATCGGTAAGAGCGCGAAAAGAAACGGTATGCCCTTCCGGCGGCGGTGCATTCAAAAGCGTCAGAACGGCTGACAAAGCGTTATACGCCTGCAGCTCGGGGAAGGTTCCCGCGCCAAGATGAAGCACCGAAAGCAACGTTGTCTCCTTCAGAATTTTAAGACGCAGTTTTTCGAAAGAAGTAAGAAACATCCATGAATGGATAGAAATGAAGGAAAGCCTGCCGTAAGGCTTCAGAAGTGATATTGCACGCAAAAGAAAGGCAGCATACAGCTCGGTTTTTCCTTCGGGATAGACCTTCGCCAAAAAAGCCGCAAGCGTCGGAGAAAGGTTTTTCTTGCCCATGTACGGCGGATTCAGAAGAATGGCATCGTAAGGAGTGGAGAGAGCGCGCATGATACGCGAGAGCTCTTCGTTACCGCAACGCACCGTTTCCTCGGCGCTCGGGATGTACAGACTACCATACTCTTTGATTTGTCTATATTTTTCTATTATATTCGATTCATGATCGTCATTTTTATCCATACTTGTATCAGAAAGGTTAAAAAGGTTATAGCGGATCTCCGAAATCAAAAGCAACGGATCGTCAAGACGTGCCTCTGCAAAGAGGGCGCATTTTGTAAGCAAAATTGCGTGCGGATCAAGATCGAAGCCATAAAGATTCTGTTCTAAAATCCGGCGAACAGACGTCGCGAGTGAAGCACCGTTTTGGCAATATACACGCCGCAGACTACGGTATGCCGAGAGAAGAAGTCGTCCGCACCCACAGGCGAGGTCAGCCACACGAAAAGACGAAAAATCGGCATTTTCCAAAAAATCAAAAAGAGCAGATTTGTCCATATAGTCAGAAATCCACCGCGGGGTGTAAACGCCGGTCGCAAGCATGACGGCGGCGGCATCGGCTTTTTTGCCGCGCCCAAAATCCCGATAGACGCGCTTGCGTGCAGATGCCCGAAGCGCCGCATACACGTATCCGAAATCATCCGGGGCAAGCAACGAAAAAAAATCCCGAAAATCCTCTTCGCCAAACGCAAAAAAACGGTAAAGAGCTTCTGCATAGGCTTCAGCAGAAACGCCATTCTCTGCAAGCACGGACACAACACGATCAAGCATAGGCTCCCCCCTCGTCAAGCTTTTTTATTATTCTACCACAAATTGCGGCGTTTGTAAATCCAATAGGCTAACTTTTTGCCAAAAAACTTGACTTTTTGTGTGTTTTCGTGGTAAAATATAAATAGAAACACACAGGGAGACGCATTATGAAGATTTCGGTTATCGGTCCCGGCCGCTGGGGATGCCTTATTGCTTGGTATCTTTCCACGCTTGGGCACAGCGTTACGATCTACGGTCCCGCAGATTCGGACGCTTTTCTTTCCTTGATCGCAACACGAAGAAACGAATACCTTACCCTTCCCGAAAGCATGGGCTTTACAACCGCGCTTTCCGAAGCACTTGAAGCAGAAACGATTGTCATTTCGGTACCTTCGCAGGCACTGCGCGGTCTCGCCGCAGACATTGCAGGTCACCCCACCGACGGCAAGACATTTGTCCTTTGCATGAAGGGGCTTGAGATCGGTACAGGAAAGAGGCTGACCGAGATTATGTCGGAATATTTGCCCGATAAAAACCGCATTGCCGTTTGGATCGGCCCCGGACACGTACAGGAATTTGCAAAAGGCATTCCAAACTGCATGGTTATCGACAGTAACAGCGAGGAAGCAAAGCAGCTTCTTGTTAAGGAATTTTCAAGCTCTGTAATTCGTTTCTATTACGGAGCGGATCTTATCGGAAATGAGATTGGAGCAGCGTCGAAAAACGTTGTCGGTAT
>JAZLAP010000254.1:0-3502 GCA_045613265.1 Eubacteriales bacterium
AGGCTCATTGCGGTCGAGCCGGAGTCCTGTCCATCCTTGACGCGCGGCGCCTATCGCTACGACTATTGCGATACGGGACGCATTTGCCCGATGATGAAGATGTATACGCTCGGCTCAAGCTTTATGCCTGCCGCCACGCATGCTGGCGGACTCCGTTACCACGGCATGAGCAGCACCGTCTCGCAGCTCTATCACGACGGTATCATGGAAGCGCGCAGCGTGAAGCAGACCGAGGTGTTTGCCGCCGCGCAGATGTTCGCGCGCGTTGAGGGTATTCTTCCCGCACCCGAAAGCAGTCACGCGATCAAGGTCGCCGTGGACGAGGCACTCCGTTGCAAGGAGACCGGCGAAGCCAAGAACATCGTCTTCGGTCTCACGGGCACGGGTTACTTCGATATGATGTCCTACAAGCGCTTTAATGACGGCGAAATGAAGGACTTCGCTCCCAGCGACGAGGATATCCAAAACAGCCTCGCCCGCCTTCCCGACGTGAATGCATAAAACGTATTACCTGCACAAAGGAGAGCCTCGGCTCTCCTTTGTGCGTTTATGTAGCCTTCGTGAAATTTTGGGTAGGTATTGACAAAATTCTCGAATTTTGGTAAAATAGAATTAGAAAGACGATCTGTTTTGCAGTGCTTTTGCATTTTAGGGGGAAAATTTATGAAAAACATCAAGATTGTCCTTTCAGTCGAAGGTTATTTCGACTGTTCTTCCTGCTTCTATCGATCTGCGGACATGATTTCTCCCTTGCGGAAATTCGACTTCAAGACGGGCATCAATACAATATATGGCGAGATTGATTCGGGTGCGTGGGCAATTAGTTATCTGATTTCTATGTATCGGTACAAGCCTAAAACGTGCGTTTTCTACGACAAGCCGCAAATCAGCACGGATGGTTGCGAAGTGTCTTTGCGTGATGTGTCGGAACATTCTTGCTATATGGATAGGGAATATCCATTGTTTTCGACGAGGAAAACGGTCAGAGCATGTGTTGCAAGCGGACTGAAAAAAACGGGCATGCGCGAAACGCCGGATGATGTGCAAAGGCTATTCCTTATTTCTCCCGACCGCTTCAATAGACCATTGAGCGGGACGGGGAATGAAGCATACAAAGCGATGGCTGCCATAGGGTACGCCCACGGAAAACAGATTTTCTGTTTTCCGTGGTTGAGCCAAAAACGCTTTTCTGCTCTGCATCGAAACATGACCGATCTGTTGGACATTTTGGAGAAGCTCGAGAAAACGGTGATTTTACCGTTGGGAAATAGTTGATTTTCAAAACCGAAAGGAGCGCGGCATGACTAAACTTAAGCATCTACTCCACCGCCTTATATCCCCGATTGCCGCGGTGTTGATGCTCGCGCTCCTGTGGCAGTTTTTCTCCCCGACGGCGTTGGCACTGTCCGATGCCGTCGGCGGGGAAGGATAATTTCGCAACAAATTCTCCGGCTTTTGTAGGGACAGGCGTCCTCGACTGTCCGTTTTACGAAGCAATAATGCAAGAACAAACCGATTTGTTTTTACGAAGGACAGACAAAATTCTTCTTTAATGCAAAGATAAAATTTTACTCTTTCGTTGCGCGGACAGTCGAGGGCGCCTGTCCCTACGTTTTAGGGCGAAATCCGTTGCCGCGGTGCTTCGGGAAAGCGGCGCACCGAGAGGTTTCCGCTATCGCGGCTATATCTACGACGAGGAAAGCGGATTCTACTATCTGAATAGTAGGTATTATGATCCGCAAGTGGGACGGTTTGTCAACGCGGATAGCTATGTCTCGACGGGAACAGGTACGCTTGGTTATAATATGTTTGCGTATTGCAACAATAATCCTGTGATGTATGTGGATCCGAGTGGGGAGTTAGCGCTTTTAGCAACTATGGCAATCGGCGCTTTAGTTGGAGCGTTTATCAACATCTCCGTTTCCATGCTTGTAGCTCAATCCAACGATCAAGAATATACTTGGAAAAATGCCGTTGCTGACGGCATAGGGGGAGCTATCACTGGAGCGGTTGGCGTGACGGGGATAGGTGCTTTGGGTCAAGCTGTTGCTGGCTTCGTAGCAGGAGGAATATCTAGCCTTGTACTTGATGCACTAAATCAAGAATCTCTAAATTGGACACGAGCAAAAAATGCAGCGTCTGCGGGGGCAATCGGAGCTTTCGTTTCCGGTTCGGGATTGGGCTTAACGCAAGCAAATGCGGATGTATTGGATGTGCTTGTCGAAACGTTTTTTCTATTAGGAAGAAAGGCGTTTGTTCGTTCGTCTGTAACTTCTGCGATACTCATGTATTTTTATGATCAAGTAAACCTTCCCGAAGGAGAAGAATAATGTTCTTGCTTTGTTTGTTGCTTTGTTGTACATCACTCCTTTTTCTTGTGAGACAAGTCAAAGAATACAATCGTACGGTCTCTCCGAATATGCCTTCTGTTCGCTATCACAGCACTGTGCTTTTTGGGGTGCATGGGTGCAGTATTGCCTTTGCCCTGTGCGCGTTCGCTTTTTCATATTTTAATTGTCTTGTCGCGGTTTTGTTGGTGGTTGCAGCGATTGCGTTGACACTTCTATGCTGGATGCTTGGTGGCTTTTCGGCACAATGCACCGAGGACGGCGTTTTGATCCGTCGATGCTACGGAAAATATAAAAGCATACGGTATTCGGAAATTCATTCGCTGTCTTATAATCCTTTATCGATCTATAGCAGTGTTATCGTACGATTGAAAAACGGGAAGGAATGCCGTTTTCCTTCGTTTTTGCAAAACGTCAATGTCTTCTATTCCTTCGTCATCGCTCGTATTCAATCGCTTCCCTATAAAAAGTCACCGATACCGCGCGTGCGAAAATTAAAGGATTCGGTGAATGACCTGCAAACTCTGTACAGTATATTTGCTGGGTTTGCTATATTGTGGGTTTCATTTGCATTCATTCTGGTGATGTTGATTTGTTATCCGCCTGATGGAGATGAGGCGTATGTCTTTATCATTGCGGCAATCGTGGCTTTTGCTGGTCCTTTTGTTACAATATTCACGTTAAAAAGAGCGCATTCTTCAGAGGTTTGCGATTGCCTTGCAAGACACATGGTGAGAGAGGTTTGTTTGCGTCCGGGTTTTAATTCCATAGAAGATCTGCTGAGGGATGTCGAGAAAAAAAGGAACATCATATTTGAGCATAACGGTAATCAATACCGTTTATCACCCGTTTTTTCGGAAGATCGCGGAAACCAATATTCTCTGTATTGTGAGGTAAAAGCAAGGGTTAGTGGAAAGCCTCTTTTTATAGGAAGCATTGAAGAACTTTTAAAATGTGAATTTTGTGCAGGGAAAAGTTTAAAAAACGATTTTGACGAAATTAACTTTACGCACAGTTTTCAAAAAATCCGACTGATTAAATGATATTAACCCCACCTGAAAGGAGCGCGGCATGACGAAAGCAAAACGCATATTTAAACGCCTTATCTCTCCGCTTGCCGCGGTGTTGATGCTCGCGCTCCTGTGGCAATTCCT
>JAZLAP010000255.1:0-1587 GCA_045613265.1 Eubacteriales bacterium
CCCGCCATCGGCGGGGCTTTTCCATATGTTCAAACATTGGTTGAGTTTCCAACAACTATTTGATAATTGTTTTTTTCACCAATAGGTGCTATACTATAATCACACCGGTGATAACGATTACAAGGAGAGATTTTTATGCAACTGAATTTAGGAACTAAAATCAGAGAACTGCGTAGGAGAGACGGACGCACACAAGACAATCTTGCTGAAGTCCTCGGCGTAACCGCGCAGGCTGTGTCGCGCTGGGAGTCGGGCGGAAGTTATCCCGACATGGAGATGATCCCTGCTATTGCCAATTATTTCGGTGTTTCGATCGATGAGCTTTTTGGTTATGACAATGTGAGAGAAAAGCGCATAGACGAGATCGTCGAACGGCTGACCGAAATGAATAAGGAAAATAACGGCATTGATGTCAATGTTGATGATTGCATCAAAATGGCAAGAACAGCCCTTGCGGAATTTCCCGCGAATGAAAAAATACTGCTTTGTCTTGCGCAGATTTTGGTGACGGCGGGATATGTGAAATATCATGAGCATCACCTGACCGATGAAGAAGGCTATGATGTATATGATATTAAGCGGCATCGAACGTATGCCGAGTGGGCAGAAGCTACCGTTATCTATGAAAAATTGATTCCCGTGCTTGCTGACGGTCCTGCACGGCACAAGGCGATGAAGCAGTTAGCGCAATTGTATTTGAATATGGGAGAACACGAAAAAGCACGAGCGCTTGCAGAACAAGCTCCCGATATCAATTGTTGCAGTGAATTTTTGATGCTGACTACTTGCGACGGTAAAGAAAGAGCGGCAAAGTACGGCGAAATCGCATTGAAGCTTCTTGGCCTTGCGGCTGAACTGATCGGAGATGCGGTCGCGGCAAATTACGATCAAATCACAATCGAAGAAGCGGAACGGTATATCAAAAACGCCGCCGATATTTTTGACGTGATTTGTCCCGACGGAGAATACGGCAAGTATCGGGCAAACTCGGCAAATCTGTATCTTTATTTGTCAACGCTCCAATGGCGTAGCGGAAAGCACGATGCTGCCTTTGCGTCTCTTGACAAAGCGTTGATCCACGCCAAGAAGTGCGAGGAATTTTCTCTTGATACGGAGATTACATTCACCTCTCCTTTGCTCAAAAATGTAAAACGTAATCCCAACGGAAAGGATTATGGGGAATACGTTACAGAATTGGATACGTATTGGCCTTGGATCTGTATTCCCGATCCGCAGGACGTTGCTCTCGAAATGCAAGCGGATCCCCGTTGGAATGAATGGGTCACGAAATTGAAGAAATAATCTGAAAAAAGCCTTGCTCTTTCGGGTGTTATCTCCGAGAGTGCAAGGCTTTTTATGATTAAAAATTATTTTTCGCGGCAAACGACAGTAATTTCCTTCGGTGCGTCGATCTTGGTTTCGACCGTGCCGTCGGCACGCTTCATATGCTCCACGGTGAGCTTACCGTAGGGCGTTGCAATGCTTCCTTTGACGTGACGGAGATGACCGAGGTGTGGGATGATCTCAATTTCAGAGCATCCCTCGCCCTTGATCTCAATGCCGAGGACGTATTCCGTCAGAAAAGCG
>JAZLAP010000256.1:0-2670 GCA_045613265.1 Eubacteriales bacterium
TTGCAGTTTCGGTCGGACAGAAATTTTCGTAGACGAAGAAAATTTACGAAGGAATATAGGATATTCCGAGCAAATTTCTCTGATGTATACGGTGATTTCTGCCGACTGAAACCTTGCGGGTTCGGCTCTCTTCGGCTATAGGTTTATAAGATGTTACGAAAAAGAAAGCAGACTCCGAAACGGAGTCTGCAACGTATGGGGTGAATGATGGGATTCGAACCCACGACCTCCAGGGCCACAACCTGGCGCTCTAACCAACTGAGCTACACCCACCGGATCAACAAATGGCGTACCCGGGGGGATTCGAACCCTCGACCTACTGCTTAGAAGGCAGTTGCTCTATCCTGCTGAGCTACGGGTACACAGTAGCTTGAGGGGAAACCTCGACAACGCAAATTATTATACCAAATCAAATTCGTTTTGTCAAGCCCTTTTTTGAAAAAACAGAAAAAACTTGTAAAAGCAAAAGGAGAAGGAAATCCGCCCCCCGATCCCCGAAGGAATACGGGGGGCGGATTTCAATTATTTACGGCAGAAAACGAAAGCCGTCTTTGTTTTGTATTCTTCGCCTGCGCGGAGAATTCCGCCGCCGAAATTCGGACTGTCGGGCGCTACTTGCGTCTCCAGACAGATCGTGCGGTGCGGCTGCTTCTTTGCACCGTTTTTCATGTTGGGTGTGCCGAACAGCATATTTCCCATATAGATCTGCATGTCGGGTTGATCGGTGTACACCTGCATCGTGAGACGGTCGCCGGAAAGCGTTGCCGCATAAGGCAGATCATATCCGAGGATGGATGCGGTTCTCGTATGATTGAGGATGAAGTTATGGTCAAAGCCGCCGAAATCGGCAGTGACCGCGTTTCTGAGCATCGTTTCGGCTCGCACGTCAAATACGGTACCCGTGACGTCAAGTACTTTTCCCGTGGGAAGCAGATCCGCGTCGACCTCGGTCACCGCATCCGCATCGACGGTCAGGGTGTGAGAGAGAATATCGCTGTTTTCGTAGCCGTTCAGATTGAAATAGGCGTGATTCGTCATGTTGAGAACGGTGTCTTTGTCGGATACGGCCTTATAGTCGATCAGAAAAACATCGTCCTTTACGGTGTAGGTTACCGTTACGTTGAGGTTGCCGGGATAGTTTTCCTCGCCGTCCTCCGAAAAGAGCGAGAGCATAAGCTCGTTATCACCGTTTGGTACTGCTGTGAACACGCGACGGTTGAAGCCAACGTTTCCCCCGTGCAGATGCGTAACGCCTCTCTCGTTTTTGGCAAGCTGTATCCTTTCCCCGTTCAGAGTGAAACGGCCGTCGCGGATACGGTTGGCGTAGCGTCCGATCAGCGCGCCTTGGTAGGACGTGTCGGCAAGAATGTCGGCAAGTGTGTCAAAGCCCGCAACCACGTCCACACCGTCCACCGTAAGCTTGCGGATGATACCGCCGAGAGAAAGGACGGATGCCGTGATATTGTCCGACGTTAATTCGTATTCGTAAATTGGCTCACCGTTCGGAAGTGTGCCGAAAAGAGTTTGCTTCATATGCCACCTCGCACATAGTTTTTGTTTATTATATACCATCTTTTTGGTTTTGTAAAGTGTTTTTTCGTAAAAGACAAAAAATCCGTGTTGACAAGCGACGGAATGTGTTGTATAATGTTGTGTAACAGCTGAAAAGAGGCTACAGCGAATTATTTGCGAAAGGAATCCTCTTATGAAGAAAACGGTTATAGTGATCAACGGCGCGGGCGGCGTCGGAAAGGATACTCTTTGCGCCATGGCGGCGCGTCATTACCGTGTCTCCAATATTTCGTCCATCACTCCGATCAAGGAGATCGCCACCGTTTGCGGCTGGCACGGAGAAAAAAGTGACAGGGCAAGAAAATTCCTTTCGGATCTGAAGCGTCTTACGGTTGAATATAACGATTTTCCTACCGAGTGGGTGTATAAAAAATATCGGGAATTCATGGAAGGCGACGACGAGATCCTTTTTGTACACATAAGAGAGGGCGAGGAGATCCGTAAATTCGTGGAGCGCACGGAGGGGCGTGCGGTCACGCTACTCATTCGCGGCGGCAACCGTTTCTTACGCCGTATGCGGATGGGGTACGGCAACCAATCGGACGACGGCGTGGAGCGATACCGCTACGATTACGTCTTTGTAAACGAACGTCCGCTTGCCGAAACCGAGTCGTTGTTTCTTGCAAAGATCGAAGAAATTTTACAGCAACAAAAATAAAAAGCACCCTTTGAAAGCACTTTCCGCACGGGAAGGCTTCCAAAGGGTGAATTTTTTACAAAAGAATACAGATCAGACCGTTCGAGCCCTCGTTGATGATACGCCCCAGTGTTTCGGACAGACGCGTGCGTGCATCGTCGGGCATGTGTGCGAGCTTCTGATTCAGCCCCTCGCTGACAAGCTCATACAGGCTCTTGCCGAACATGTTCGAATGCCAGAGCTCCTCGGGATGCTCCTCGAATGCCGAGAGCATGTAGCGTATCAGCTCCTCGGATTGTGCTTCGCTTCCTACCATCGGACACAGCTCGGTTTCAATGTCGGCGCGGATCAGGTGAAGCGAACGCGCGCTGGCGTGCAGCTTCACGCCGTATCCTCCGGCACTTTTCGCGATCTCGGGCTTCGAAAGCGTAAGATCGCTCGGCGACGGCATAACGATACCG
>JAZLAP010000257.1:0-35114 GCA_045613265.1 Eubacteriales bacterium
CCCTATCTCATCGGCGGATGCGCAATCGACGCTTGCGGCGAGCCGCTTCCCAAGGAAACGGTTGAGGGATGCTTGGCATCCGATAGCGTTCTGTTGGGCGCTGTGGGTGGCCCCAAGTGGGATACGCTCCCCGGCAATCTCCGTCCCGAAAAGGCACTTCTCGGAATTCGTTCCGCAATGAATCTGTTCACCAATCTTCGTCCCGCCAAGCTTTATCCCGCGCTCAAGGATGAATGTCCACTCCGAGAGGATATTGTCGCAGCAGGCTTTGATATCATGATCGTGCGCGAGTTGACAGGCGGTATTTATTTCGGTGAAAGAGGCATGCGTGAAGGGAAATACGGCGAGGAGGCATATGACACCGAAGCCTATAGCCGCATGGAGATCGAACGTATTGTTCGCGTTGCCTTTGAAACGGCAATGAAGCGTAATAAAAAGTTGACGAGCATTGACAAGGCAAACGTTTTGGAAACGTCTCGCTTGTGGCGCAAAATCGTTCATGAGATCGCGCTGGAGTATCCTGAGGTGACCGTGAGTGACATGCTGGTAGATAACGCGGCAATGCAGCTCGTCAGAAATCCGTCACAGTTCGACGTTATCGTTACCTCTAATATGTTTGGTGACATCCTTTCGGACGAAGCTTCGCAGATCACAGGCTCGATCGGTATGCTTCCGTCCGCATCGCTCAACGAGACGACAAAGGGGCTTTACGAGCCTATTCACGGCTCCGCGCCCGACATTGCAGGTGAGGGGAAGGCGAACCCCATCGCTACCATCCTTTCGGCAGCAATGATGCTTCTGTACTCCTTTGGACTTTCCAAAGAAAGCGATGCCATTGTCTCTGCCGTAGATAAGGTGCTTATCGCCGGTTACAGAACCGCCGACCTTTCTCATGGTGCACCTGCGCTTTCCACTAAAGAAATCACCGATAAGATCATCGAGTATATTTAATTTATGACAGATTTAAAAAATCTACATTTGCGTCTTTGCATGACCGGTGTGTTCCGCGAGGTTGTGAAAAAGCCCTTGTTCCGTCATTTTGCGGATTTTTGCTGTGATAATGCAGAGCAGAATGAGCGCCTCAGCGCATATGCGGAATTCGTTTCAGAGATATACCGAAACGGTGCGGATCTGACCGATCTTGTTCGCCGTTTGCTCTTCGAGGACGAAAATGTTTATATCAGATCACGCGCGAAGAAGCTTCCGATATCGAAGCACATTGCGGCATCTGTGAAGCTTGAGCTTTCCGCGTTCCGTGAATTTGCCGCACTAACACCGAGCGAATTTGCGTCTGCCTTGAATTTACCTTCAGTTTTGACATTTTCTTCGAGAGATATCGATCTTGAACGTCAATACGAAAAGCGCATTCGCGGTATTGAAAAGTACGGTTACGGAATTTTTTCATCCTTCTGCATGTTCCGCCTTTCGGACGACAAGGAAATCGAGGCGATCGCGAGTGCCGATAAGATCTCTATGGAACAGTTCGTCGGCTACGAAGCTGAGCGCGGTCAGGTGATTGCCAATACCGAAGCTTTTCTCGAAAACCGACCGGCAGCCAACACGCTTCTTTGCGGTGATGCCGGTACCGGAAAATCTTCCACCGTAAAAGCGGTCGCCAACATGTTCTTCGATCGCGGTATCAGACTCATCGAGCTGCGCAAGGATCAGCTTCGTTACCTTCCGTACGTTATGGGAAAAATCAGTGAAAACCCGCTCAAATTCATTATTTTCATTGACGATCTTTCCTTCAACCAAAACGATGACAATTTCAGCATGTTGAAGGCAGCTCTCGAAGGCTCCGCCGCGGCAAGAGCAGAGAATGCGGTCATTTACGCCACTTCAAACCGCCGCCATATCATCAAGGAGAGCTTTGGTGAACGTGACGGCGATGATGTGCATCGGAACGATACCGTCCAGGAAACGCTTTCGCTCTCCGAACGCTTTGGTTTGACCGTTCTGTTTTCCAAGCCTGATAAGCGGCTATATCTTGAAATCGTTCATCAGCTTGCCGAAAGAAACCGGATCACAATGGAACGATCTGAGCTTGATATCAAGGCAGAAGCCTTTGCCTTACGGCGCGGCAACCGTTCCGCACGCTGTGCGGAGCAATTTATCGAAAGTCTCATGTAAGAAAAGGGGATATATATGCTGACTCTTGACAACGTATACCGCGCAAGCTACGTGCTCAAGGATGTTGTTCGTAAAACCGATATCCTGTATGCGCCAAAGCTTGCTCCGGGAACAGAGCTTTATCTGAAAACAGAAAATCTGCAGATTACAGGCTCCTTCAAGGTGCGTGGCTCGTATTATAAAATGTCGCGTCTCAGTGCCGAAGAAAAGGCGCGCGGTGTGATTGCTTGCTCAGCAGGCAACCACGCACAAGGGGTTGCGCTTTCCGCACAGAAAAATGGAATCAAGGCAGTCATCTGCCTTCCCGACGGCGCGCCAATCTCCAAGATCGAGGCAACAAAAAGCTATGGTGCCGAGGTCTGCCTCGTCGAGGGGGTTTACGATGATGCCTATCAAAAGGCGCAGGAGCTGCGTGACGAAAAGGGTTACACCTTTATTCATCCCTTTGATGATCCCGACGTCATAGCGGGACAGGGAACGATCGCGCTTGAAATTGTAGATCAGCTCCCTGATCTTGATGCCGTCATCGTTCCGATCGGCGGCGGCGGATTGATCGCCGGTATCGCCTATACCATCAAGTCGATTAACCCGAACGTTAAGATTTACGGCGTGCAAGCGTCGGGTGCACCTTCTATGTATCGTTCGGTCAAGAATCGTGAGATCGAAGCACTTCCGTCGGTTTCAACCATCGCAGACGGTATCGCCGTAAAAAAACCGGGCGATTTGACATATGATATTTGTTCCCGCTACGTGGATGATATCGTTACCGTGACCGATGATGAGATCTCTGCCGCGATTCTGGCGCTGATGGAACAGCACAAGCTTGTAACCGAAGGAGCGGGTGCCGTTTCTGTTGCTGCCGCAATGTTCGGAAAGCTTGATCTTAAGGGAAAAAAGGCGGTATGTCTGCTTTCGGGCGGCAATATCGATGTGACGATCCTGTCGCGCGTCATCAAACGCGGTCTGCTCATGTCGGGCAGGACATGTCAGTTAACTGTAGAGCTTGCCGACAAGCCCGGGCAACTCAAAAACGTATCCCGTATCATTGCTGATCTCGGTGGCAACGTCATATCCGTGCATCATGAACGTGCCAGCGAAGGATCGGATGTAAACGGATGCTATCTCCGTATCGTATTGGAAACCCGAAATTTCTTACATATTGAGGAAATCAAAGAAGCATTGACGGACTATGGCTTTAAGCTTGTGTCCGTTTGATAGGAGAAATAACCATGAGTGAAATTATTTCCACGGAAAAAGCACCTGCCGCAATCGGTCCGTATTCGCAGGCAGTGGTTGTCGGCAACTTCGTTTATACTTCGGGACAGATTCCGATCAATCCCGCAACCGGAAAAATAGAGGCAGAAGGAATTACCCTGCAAACCGAGCAGGTCATGAACAACCTCGGTGCCGTTCTTGAAGCCGCCGGAAGCTCTTATGAAAAGGCAATTAAAACCACCTGCTTTCTCGCCGATATTCGAGATTTTGCGGCATTTAACGAGGTTTATGCCAAGTATTTCATTGGAAATCCTGCTCGCAGCTGCGTAGCTGTCAAGGAGCTTCCGAAGGGTGCTTTGGTAGAAGTTGAAGTGATCGCTGAACGCTGATCTTTCAAAAATCCGTCAAACGGTTTTACATTTGGCGGATTTTTGAATTTTTAGAATTAATTCTTCAAAACCTATTGACATTTAGCAAATAAAGTATTATAATTTAGTAAGTTAAAGCGATAAAGTGAGGGCGTTATGGAAAAACTACACAAACCCGAAGTTGACGAGCTTTTTTCTGCCGTTTTAACTTTAAAAACGGTGGAGGAGTGCTATCATTTTTTTGAAGATATCTGCACGGTGAAGGAAATACTCGATATCGCACAACGGCTAAAAGCGGCGAAAATGTTGATAAAAGGTGAAAATTATAACGAGATCAGTCGAGAAACCGGCATGAGCTCTGCTACCATCAGCCGTGTCAGCCGTTGCCTTGAATACGGTGCCGGCGGCTATAAGCTGGTGCTTTCGCGTCTGGAGGATGATACAAATGAATTATGAAGCGCTGTTAAAGTATGACGAAAAAGCAATTTTTGCTTTGCGTGCGCTGTACCGCCAATACGGTTATAAATCCTTTAAAATGAGCAAATTTGAGGAATACGACCTCTATGTACGTAACAAGGATTTTCTGATTAGTGACAGTGTCATTACTTTTAACGATACCAACGGAAGATTGATGGCATTAAAGCCCGACGTCACGCTCTCTATTATTAAAAACGGCGTGGACGCTCCCGGTTGCCTCGAAAAGGTGTATTACAACGAAAACGTTTACCGCGTTTCCGGCTCGACTCATACATACAAGGAGATCATGCAAGCAGGGCTTGAATGCGTGGGTGATGTTTCACCTTCGGACATTTTTGAGGTAGTATATCTCGCCGCCAAAAGTCTTGCAACCGTTTCGGAGAACTTTGTCTTAGACGTTTCCCATATGGGAATCCTTTCTGCCATTCTCGACGAGGCATCAAGTGACGAGGTGTTCCAAAAAAAGCTGATCCGGCTGATCTCTGAGAAAAACCGTCACGGCATCGAGGCTCTGTGCAACGAATTTGCCATTTCTTCGACCACTGCGAACAAGCTATTACTCCTTTCCGATGCTTACGGAACGACAGAAAAGGTGTTACCGATGCTTGAAAAGATCGCCGCCGAAGGAAAAGCAAAGGATGCTCTTATATCGCTAAAGAATCTGTTATCGCTTCTTGCGGAAACCGAATATGCCGACCGTATTCGCATCGATTTTTCGGTCGTAAACGACATGAATTATTATAACGGCATCCTCTTTAAAGGCTTCTTGGCGGGTATCTGCGAAGGTGTTCTTTCGGGCGGTGAATACGGATTGCTTATGCGTCGGATGAAACGTAAATCAAATGCGATCGGCTTTGCTTTATATCTCGATCTGCTTTCGGAGTTGGCTACAGAAAGAGATGAATATGATGTAGACGTTCTCCTGCTTTATCAAGACAAAACGCCGACAACCGACGTAGTTGCAGCGAAAAACCGTATAATAAAAGACGGAAAAAGCGTGATAGCGCTCAAAAGCATGCCGAACGGATTGCGCTTTAAAGAGCTTTGCAAATTGGAAGACGGAGGTGCCGTATGATCAACATTGCGCTCCCCAAGGGACGGCTTGGCGAAAAGGTATATGCCATGTTTGAAAAAGCCGGATATCCGTGCCCGTCGATTAAAGAAAATACGAGAAAGCTTATATTCGAAAACAGCGAGGCGGGTGTCCGTTATTTCTGGGTGAAGCCCTCTGACGTTTCGATCTACGTTGAGCGTGGTGCAGCAGATATCGGTGTTGCGGGGAAGGATATCCTTCTGGAGTATGCTCCCGATATTTATGAGCTTCTGGATCTTGATATCGGAAAATGCCGCATGGCGGTTGCAGGAAAGAAGAATGCTCATATTGATGAGCAGAAAACGCTGAAGGTCGCCACAAAATTCCCCAATATTGCCCGCACATATTATGCAATGCAAGCGCGCGATATCGACATTATCAAGCTGAACGGCTCTATTGAAATCGCACCCATTCTCGGACTTTCAGACGTGATCGTTGATATTGTCGAAACAGGAACCACACTGAAAGAGAACGATCTTGAGGTGTATGAAACGATCGTTCCGATCAGCGCACGTTTGATTGCCAACAAGGCAAGCTTCAAATTCAAAACCGAGGAGATCGAGAAAATCCTCGAAAGCATGAAAGCACAGGTAAATGTCAATGATTAAGATCTATAAATACGGCGAGGTTGAAAACAGCGAGATTTTTTGCCGTGAAAACATAGCGACCAACGTTGAAGCAATCGTCACCGATATTATTGATGACGTACAAAAAAACGGCGATGCTGCATTGCTTCGCTATTGCGAAAAATTCGACAAAGCAAAGCTTTCGACACTTGAGGTCAGTGAATCCGAAATTGAAGATGCCTTCCTTGCGGTAGATGCCACATTTGTCGAAATCATACAAGAAGCCGCCGAAAACATTCGGGATTTTCACAAGAGGCAGATCCGCAACAGCTTTATTATCAGTGAAAAAGACGGCATTATTACCGGGCAGAAGGTAACACCTATCGAGAAAGTCGGTCTTTACGTTCCGGGGGGCACTGCAGCTTATCCCTCCACCGTTCTTATGGATTCTGTCCCCGCAAAGCTTGCGGGATGCAGTGAAATCGTTATGGTAACGCCGCCTATGTCAAACGGAAAGGTAAACCCCGTTATTCTTGCTGCCGCTAAAATTGCAGGTGTTGACCGTATTTTTAAGGTAGGCGGCGCACAGGCAATCGCTGCTTTGGCATATGGAACCGAAAGCGTTCCGCGTGTAGACAAGATCGTTGGTCCGGGAAACGCCTTTGTCGCAGAAGCAAAGAAGCAGGTGTTTGGCAGGGTATCCATTGATATGATAGCAGGTCCCTCCGAGATATTGGTGGTTGCAGACGATACCGCCGTTCCGAAATACGTTGCTGCCGATCTTCTGTCGCAAGCCGAGCACGATAAAATGGCAAGCGCTGTTCTGGTGTGCGAATCGGTTTCCTTTGCCAACGCCGTCAGCGAAGAGCTGGAGCGTCAGATCCCGCTCTTGCCCCGTGCGGAAATTGCACGTCACTCCATTGATATGAACGGAAAGATCATTGTAGCGGAAAAGAATCTTTCTCTGGCAATCGAGATCGCAAACGAGATTGCACCTGAGCATCTTGAGCTCTGTGTTGAGCATCCGTTCGATTATTTGGACAAGATCAAGCATGCCGGATCGATCTTTATGGGAAAATACTGTCCCGAAGCACTCGGAGACTATTTTGCAGGTCCCAACCACACGCTTCCCACAAGCGGAACTGCACGTTTTTCGTCGCCGCTCAGTGTGGATGATTTCGTAAAAAAATCGCAGTTCACGTATTACACGCGCGAGGCTTTGTCCCGTGTTGCCGATAAGGTTTCCTACTTTGCACAAAAGGAAGGACTTGACGCACACGCAAGAAGCGCGACCGTTCGTTTTGAGGATGAAAAATGAGCCGCTTTTTAAGTCATAAATATGATAAGCTGATTCCGTATGTTCCCGGAGAACAACCGAAAAACATGCAGTATATCAAGCTGAATACGAACGAATCTCCGTTTCCGCCGTCGCCCTCTGTGGTCCGTGCGGTCACAGAAGAGGGTAACCGACTTCAGTTGTATTCAGATCCCGAATGCACAGAGCTGAATCGAATTGCTGCCGAACTTTTTTCTGTTAAAAAAGAAAATATATTGATGACAAACGGTTCGGACGAGATCCTGAATTTTGCCTTTATGGCGTTCTGCGACCAAGAGCATCCGATCGTTTTTCCCAATATTACGTACGGATTTTACCCCGTGTTTGCCAACCTGAACGGTGTTCCTTATCGCGAGATTCCCTTGAAAGCAGATTTCACGATTGATTATCGCGACTATCTCACTGTCGGTGCAAACATCGTGATCGCCAATCCGAACGCGCCCACGGGCATTGCGTTACCGCTTTGGCAGATCGAGGAGATCCTACGCACAAATGCCGATCATGTCGTAATTATCGACGAAGCCTACGTGGATTTCGGTGCCGAAAGTGCAGTTTCACTTGTATCGAAGTATGACAACCTGCTCGTTACGCAAACCTTTTCAAAATCTCGTTCTATGGCAGGTGCGCGTCTCGGTTTTGGTATCGCGTGCGAAGCTTTGATCCGCGATTTGAATACTGTCAAGTATTCCACGAACCCTTACAATGTCAACCGCATGACCATGGCGGCAGGCGTTGCGGCGATCCGTGATAACGATTACTACATGCAGAATTACAAAACAATCATAGAAACCAGAGAATATGCGAAAAATTCTTTGGCAGAAATGGGTTTTTCGGTTCTTGATTCCTCGGCAAATTTCCTCTTTGCAAAATCCGACCATATTGGCGGCGAAGCATTGTATCTTGCGCTTAAGAAGCGTGGCATCCTCGTACGTCATTTCAAGAAGGAAGCAATTAAGGATTACAACCGCATCACGATCGGTACACGAGCGGAAATGGATGCACTTCTTTTCGCAACCCAAGAAATTTTGAAGGAGACACTGTCATGAGAGCTTCTGAAATCATAAGAAAAACCGGAGAGACCGACATTCGTCTCAGGCTTGCGCTTGATGGAACCGGCGTTTCCGAAATCAGGACAGGATGCGGCTTTCTCGATCATATGCTGACGCTCTTTGCGCGCCATGCGCGGTACGATCTGACCGTTTCCTGTGTCGGGGACGTTCATGTAGACTACCATCACACCGTCGAAGACGTTGCGATCTGCCTCGGTAAGGCGATGCGCGATGCGCTTGGTGACAAAAAGGGAATCCTGCGCTACGGCGATAAAACCATTCCCATGGATGAAACGCTGATCCTTGCCGCTGTCGATATTTCCGGGCGTGATTATCTTGGCTATGCACTCGAAATTCCCGCTTACAAGGTCGGTGATTTCGATACTGAGCTTTGTGAAGAGTTCTGGCGTGCCTTCGTCCGAGAAGCAGGCATTACACTTCATATCCGACAGCTCGCAGGAACAAACTCACACCATATCATTGAGGGTGCTTTCAAAGCCGTTGCCCGCGCGCTTTCCGCAGCGACGGAGATTGATCCGCGCTTCAAGGATGAGATCCCATCTACAAAAGGAGTTCTCTGATGATCGCTATCATTGATTACGGTGTTGGAAACCTTTTTTCGCTTTGCTCGTCACTTGCCGCTATCGGCGTTGAAAGCATTGTTTCCTCGGATGAAAAGGTTATCCGTTCTGCCGACAAGATCATTCTTCCCGGTGTCGGCGCGTTTGCTGATGCCAGAAAAAAACTTGCGGATTCCGGACTTGATCGCGTAATTATTGACGAGGTAAAAAAAGGAAAGCCGATCCTCGGCATCTGCCTTGGTATGCAGATGCTATTTGAAAAAAGCTTTGAATACGGTGAGCACGAGGGTCTCGGACTTCTTCGCGGAAGCGTCGTTCCGATGGCGGGTGTCATTCCCGCATCCTACAAAATCCCGCACATCGGGTGGAATGCCCTTCACGTAAAAAAGTCGCATCCTATTTTCCGTTATGTGAAAGAAAACGACTACGTTTACTTCGTTCATTCCTATTTTGCCTCGGAATGTGACGAGAGCCTGCTTGCTTCTGCCGAATACGGAGCAGAGCTTTGCGCCGCCGTTGCGCTCGACAACGTGACAGGCACACAGTTTCACCCTGAAAAAAGCGGCGACGTGGGGCTTCGCATTCTGAAGGCGTTTGCCGAATGGGAGGTCACGCGATGAACATTTTTCCCGCTATTGACCTTTACGATAAAAAAGCCGTTCGCCTGTATAAAGGGGATTACAGCCAAATGACGGTTTACAGCGAGGATCCGGTATCGGTTGCTATGGAATTCAAGAATAAAGGCGCGGATTTCATACACGTTGTCGATCTTGAAGGAGCCAAGGACGGAACAACGCCGAACATTGATGTGGTGGCTGCAATCGCCAAAAATTCCGGTCTGTTTGTTGAGATCGGTGGCGGCATTCGCTCCATGGAAACGCTTGCCCGTTATTTTGAGGCAGGCGTTGCACGCGCTATCCTCGGCACTGCCGCCGTGAACGACGAAGGCTTCCTCGCAGACGCCCTGGCTATGTACGGCGACAAGATCGCCGTCGGCGCCGACGTCAAGGACGGACATATCGCCATCAAGGGGTGGCTTGAAACGTCTGCATACACCCTCGATGATTTTTTTGCTAAAATGCAAGAAATGGGCGTGAAAACGATCATTTGCACCGATATTTCAAAGGACGGCGCCATGCGCGGCACGAACCGTGAAATGTATCGGGCGTTGTCTATGCGCTACGCTATGAACATTGTGGCATCGGGTGGCGTTTCATCGCTTGAGGATGTTCGCGCTTTGCGTGCACTCGATTTGTACGGTGCCATTATCGGCAAGGCGTATTATACCGGCGACATTGATCTTGCAGAAGCGATAGAGGTAGCAAAATGATTACAAAAAGAATAATCCCGTGTCTTGACGTCAAAAACGGGCGCGTTGTCAAGGGCGTCAATTTTTTAGGTCTTTCGGACGTCTCCTCTCCCGTCGACCTTGCAAAATTCTACTCCGAAGCAGGAGCAGACGAGCTTGTTTTTTACGATATTACCGCATCGAGCGAGGGACGTACGATTTTCACAGACATCTTAACCGAAGCTGCGAGATCTGTATTCATTCCGTTGACCGTGGGTGGCGGAATCAACACGCTTGACGATTTTGACCGCGTTCTGAAATGCGGTGCTGATAAAGTCAGCGTCAATTCGGGTGCCATCCGCAACCCTGAGCACGTTTATCACGCCGCACAACGCTACGGCAACCAGTGCGTGGTTTTATCTGCCGACGTAAAACGCGTGGACGGTGTCTTCCGCGTTTTTGCCAAGGGCGGCAGAGAAAATACGGGCATGGAAGCCATATCCTGGATCCGAGAATGCGTTTCGATGGGTGCCGGCGAGGTCGTTGTCAATTCGATCGACACTGACGGTGTAAAAAACGGATTTGACATAGAGATGCTGCGGGCGGTTTGCGAGGCGGTAAACGTCCCTGTGATTGCTTCGGGCGGCGCAGGTAGCACACAGCATTTCATCGACCTGTTCCGGGAAATTCCGGATATGGATGCGGCGCTTGCAGCATCCATATTCCACTTTGGCGAGATCGCCATTCACGATTTAAAAAATGAACTGCAACAAAACGGTATTACTGTGAGGGTATAATAACATGATCAATATAGACGAACTGAAATTTGATGAAAAGGGGTTGATCCCCGCCGTCGTGGTGGATGCCATCACGCGCGACGTTCTTACGGTTGCATACATGAACCGTGAAAGCCTTGAAATTACGATGGAGAAGGGACTGACCTGCTTCTACAGCCGTTCGCGCAACGAGCTTTGGCTCAAGGGTGAGACGAGCGGAAACTATCAGCATGTCGTGTCGATTACCGCCGATTGTGACAACGATGCCTTGACCGTCGTTGTCGAAAAGGACGGTCCTGCATGCCATACGGGAAGCGAAAGCTGCTTCACAAAGCCCGTCTATCAAAGCGAAGAGCTTCACGATTTCACCGTGGAAGGACTGTATACGCTTCTTCTCGGCAGAAAGTCGGAGATGCCGCAAGGCTCGTACACCACATATCTCTTTGAAAAGGGAATTGACAAGATCTTAAAAAAAGTCGGTGAGGAATGTACCGAGGTCATCATTGCAGGAAAAGCCGACGACAAGAAGGAAACGGTATACGAGATTGCAGACCTCGCCTATCACGTAATGGTGCTGATGACGCAAATGGGCATTACCGTAGAGGACGTGAAGCGTGAGCTTGCTTCGCGGCATATCATCGACCACAAGGTCAAGCAGGAGAAAATGACAAAATAATGCTGTCCACGTATCATTGCCATACAACCTATTGTGACGGAAAAAGCACGCCCAAAGAAATGATCGAAGCGGCGATTGCCGCGGGGTGCAAGGAAATCGGTTTTTCGGGACATGCGTACATGTCAAACCGTATAAGCGAAAGCTATTGGATGTCGCGCGAGGGCACGCTTGCATATTTTTCCGAGCTTACCGAGCTGAAACGTATTTATGAAAACAAAATACGTATTTACATCGGTATCGAACAGGACTACTTTTCGGAACAAATCTCGCTTCCGTATGATTACGTGATCGGCTCCGTCCATTACATTGAGAAAAACGGCAATTTTCTTTCGGTCGACGATAGCCTTGAAATCACGAAAGCGAATATTGAAAAATATTACGCAGGCGACGTTGATGCATATGCCGAGGACTATTTTGCGCTCGTTGCCGATATATACGAAAAAACGCATTGCAACATTATCGGTCACTTTGATCTGATCACCAAATTCGAGGAGGTGGAAAATCTTCTCGATGAAAGCGGTAAACGCTACACTGCCGCGGCAACGCGCGCCCTTTCAAAGCTGACCGAGACACCCGCTTTTTTTGAAATCAACACGGGCGCCATTTCACGCGGACACCGCACAACTCCGTATCCTTCACGGGAGATTTGCAACATTTTGCAAAAAACAGGAAAACCGTTCGTCATCAACTCGGATGCGCATTCTGCGCAAAACGTCGTCGCTTTTTTGGCAGATGCCGAGGCGTACTGTCTTTCTCATGGGTTGCCGTATATACGCTCTTTATCCGAAATACTTTAAAATGCAGAGACACCTCTGCATTTTTATTTTGCCAAAATTTCTTTTCAATTTTTAAAATCTCCCATTGGCATGTTAATATTTCACCAAAATACAAAAATATAACACATTGTAATTTAGATTTAATAATGCTATAATGTACGTGTATAAAACAACCAAGGAGAGATTTTATGAAAAAATTTTGCGTGTGGCTACTCATCCTTTCCATAACGGTGACCCTCGTCGCTTCGCTCTCAGCTTGCGGCGACGGTGATAATGGAAGCTCCTCTATGCAAAACGGAAGCGAAAGCACACCTCCCGAAAAAGCGTGGTACAGCGATCTTGATTTCGGTGGTGAGAAGCTGGTCATCAGTCAATCCATCAACGTTTGGGCGGGATGCCCGACAGTAGATAATGCCGAAAAATACACGCGCGGTCCCGAAGAAATCGGCAGCGATACCGTTCTCAATTTGTGCTATTCTCGCAATAAAGAGGCGAAGACCGCTCTCAATCTTCAAATTGAATACACTCCCGTAAATTACAAATTCGACGAAATCAACCCCTATATTGACACGCTTGCCGTAATGAACGGTAATAAAATCCCCGATCTTCTGATTAACGATGAATTTGCCCTTTCATCCGCGCAGTTGAAAGGACAGTTATACAACGTCAAGGATCAGTCCGAAGAGAATTATTTTAACTTTGAGCATGAAGCCTGGTATATGGATTATATGCTCGGCTTCACCATAGATCCCGAAAAGATCTACGGTCTAGGCAGCGACTATTTCTTCGACATCGTTCGCACGGCACGCGCTCTCTTTATCAACATTGAATTGTTTGAGGTGATGTGCGGCGAGCACTATGAGACCATCAATGATTTCTACAAAATGATAGAGAACGGCGATTGGACGTACACGGAGTTTGAAGATCTGATTCAAGCCGGCTGGAAATCCACGTCAGGTCAGGCATCGGCAGTGCTCGAAGATGAAATTATCGGCTTCCTCTTTACCTCGCAGGACGGCTATATGCAGGTCGTTCCGTCAAGCGGTGTTTCCATGATCGAAATGGGCAATGAAGGGCGTTACATTGCAAAGGAAAACATCAGTGAGCTTTCCAGTTACATGCAAGCAGTAAACAGTCTTCTGCATACCGACGGTGTCGTACACGCCAATCACAACAGCGAGGCCGATTTCCGCAAGATCTTTACCGAAAACGGCGCGCTTTTCTTAAACGGTTATTATCTTGGCGACCTTGAATTTCCATCCTTCTTTGCGATGGAAGAAAAATCGGTTATCGTATATCCGAAATGGAATGAAGCGCAGGAGCGTTACTATACGACGGTCCACGACTCCGCCGAGATCGGTTACATTATGAAAAACACAGATAGCTTCACGCCTACCTCTGCATACCTACAGCTGCTTAGTGAAGAGAGCGTAAATATCATGAATGAATATTTTCTCAGCGTTCAGTACAAATACAACACCGATCCCGAAGCAATCGGAATGCTGAATATCATCCGTGATACGATCTACCGTTCGCCTGAAATGTATGTGGCCGCCTATTCCGGAGCAAATACGTTAAGTCTTGTAGCAGCCGCAGTAAAGGCAAACAATCCGCCGCAGGCGACCAATACCTATCAATCGAATTTGCCGAACTATCGTAGCAAGATAGCCGAACTGTACGAAAAATTTGAAGCTCTTGATTGATTGCAAGAAGCGCACTGTGATAGTGCGCTTCTTTTTTACATATATTTCCTCATTTTTTGCACGGATAAAATCTTCCAAAGCTTCAAATAATACCAATGTAAAATCCGCATACGCGGTGATACAAGGAGTAAACATGAAAGCTACAGGAATTGTAAGAAGAATAGATGACCTCGGACGTGTCGTGATCCCGAAGGAAATACGCCGCACCATGCGTATCCGCGAGGGCGACCCTCTGCAGACAACATTGACACCGTTCGACAAGTTTTGCTGGGCGATACATAGTGCGGTAGAAAGAGCAAAAGCGAGGTGATTTTCACCTCGCTTGTTGTGGTTTGGTTATTCAGACTGATTAGTAATTGAAATATAATAAAGAGTTTCATCGTTGGAATCCCAAATACCGATATTAAAACCATACCAGTTGTTTAAGTTGTTGTAATCGAAATCAAACTCGTCTTTATCCAAAGAAACTCCACTTATGATAAATTGTCCTTCTTTGATATTATTAAATGCAAATTGTTCGTTTGCTCCACTTGATTTGAGCAAAGTTTTTATAGTGGTATTGTATGGGAGTGTGTTCCAGTTTTCTCTGTTTTCAATATCATTTTCGAACACATCTCCTGCGCCCTCTAAATCTATATATTTAATTGTCAAATCATTACCCTCTGGGTCAGTATAAGAATATATTGTTTTTATATCAGAGTCTGTTAAATCGTCTAAATCAATATTTAGGCATTCTTCTATCATTTCAATTTGTGATGTAAATTCCATTCCAAACAGTTCTAAAACCGTTCCGCCTAAAAATTTATTACATCCAGCAAACAAAAATAAGGTTAATATAGCAATCAATATTGTCAATGCTTTTTTCATATAATCACCGCCTTTATTTTATTATAACATATTTCATTTCAAAAGTCAATTAGTGCAGTATAAATCTCCTTGCTTTGCAGATACTAACAGTACAAATCTGTCAAACAAGGAGATTTATATATATATATGAAAGCAACAGGAATTGTTAGAAGAATCGACGATCTCGGACGTGACGTTATCCCCAAGGAGATCCGTCGCACAATGCGAATCCGCGAGGGAGACCCGCTTGAAATTTACACGGACAGAGAAGGAGAAGTGATTTTCAAAAAATATTCTCCGATCGGCGAATTGCACGCCTTTGCCGCACAATATGCGGAAACCTTACAAAAAATTTGCGGCATGGCAGTGATCATCACCGACCGCGATGCAGTGATCGCTTCGGCAGGCGTAACGCGCAAGGAATACAGTGAGCGTAAAATATCCGAAGAGCTGGAAAATATCGTTGAGGGGAGAACACTGTACTCGCACAAGGCAGGCGCAAAGGAGATCGGTGTGATCGACGACGGAGGCTCGCATTATATATCCTGCGCAATGCCGATCATCACCGAGGGTGACGTCATCGGTTCGGTTTGCTCGGTTCTTCGATTTGATGATACGGGAGAAAGCAAGCTGAATGACGAGGTTGAAACCAAGCTGATCCAAACGGCGGCATCCTTCCTCGGAAAGCAGCTGGAGAGCTGAAATTCGGGCACTTCCTAACAGAAGTGCCTTTTTTCATATTGACAAACCGAAAGAATTGTGCTATAATCTCTAAGGCATGCGGGTATGGCGGAACTGGCAGACGCGCCGGACTTAGGATCCGGTGGGAAACCATGCAGGTTCGACCCCTGTTACCCGCACCAAAAAAATCCAAGCAGCTTGCTTGGATTTTTTCTTTATCCGTTGCCGGTTATATATCGCTTTGCAAAGGCGGAATTTTTCAGCTATCGCGTATTTCACTGAAACTGCTTTTCTAACCTTTTTTGCTGCTCGACGGAGAAAAACCCGTATGCTTTCGGAAGGTTCTTGAAAAGTAAGAAAGGGACTCAAATCCGCTTTCGTACGCCGCCGCAGTCACACTCATGCCGTTGGCAATACAACGCTTTGCATATTTGCATCGTATGACATTGATATACGTCACAATGGTTTGCCCTGTATAGCGCTTGAATTCTCTCGCTAAATGAAATTTTGTGATGCCGCAAAGCTCTGCCAGCCTTTCAAGATCGATGCGCGTCTGGAAGTTTTCGTTTATATAATCGAGCACGCGCTTCACATATTCGGATGTCAAGCATCCTTCGTTGTTTACGAGCGTTTGACACGAATGCTTTTCCCAAAGATGCACGAGCAGGGACAAAACGGCGTTGCGTATCTTTGCGACCGTAACGTTTGCTTCTTTTTCGTAATACTGCTTCATCAGCTCGACGATTCTGAAATAGGCATGCTTCGCTTCGGGATCGCGTACCCTCTTTTCAAAGCAAATGCTTCCGGTGTCGATGCCGTTCTCATTACAAAAGCTTTCGTCTATGATCAAATAGTAAAAGCTGATTCCGCATTCGCTGTACGGTCGGTGAATTGCACCTGCGTTGATGAGAAAAAGATCATCGGGCGAAAGAGGGATATCTTCCGCATCGTATTGCATTCTGCCGTATCCTTCCGTCACAAAAAGAAGCTCAATGTTCTGATGCCAATTACAAGGAGCGGACAGAATATGATCCGAATATTTGAAGATAAAAGGAAAGAGCTTGTTCTTCTTGATATCAATATGATGCTCGTAATAATGCCTCATATACCCTCCGATATCAATATTGTGCAAATTTTGGTCAAAATAAAGGTTGAAACCGATCCGTATATATTTTACAATGTATGCAAGCGGAAGTCAATAACTTTCGTAAAAAAACTAAAAACGGAGATAAAAATATGAAAATTCTTGCCATTGGCGCACATCAGGACGACAACGAATTTCGTGTTGGCGGCATGGCGCACAAGTGGGCGAAAGCCGGTCATGAGGTAAGATTTCTCAGTATGTGTAACGGTTGTGGCGGTCATCATCTGATGACTCCCGAGGAAACTACCGCACGTCGCGCAAAGGAATCCGCGAAGGTTGCCGAATATCTCGGTATCCGTTACGACGTTTGGGACATTGATGATTGTACCTTGGTTGCCGATCTTGCCACAAGAGAGCGTCTCATTCGTTATATCAGAGAATTCTCTCCCGATCTTGTGATCGCGCACCGTCCGAACGATTATCACGCTGACCATCGCGCGTCGGGACAGCTTGTTCAGGATGCTTCCTATATTCTCACAGTGCCCCATACCTGTCCGGACGTGCCCGCAATGCTCACGATGCCTGTAATCGTGTACAATGAGGATAGCTTTAAAAATCCCGATTTCGTCCCTACTTACGTCATGGATCTGAATGACGAGATTGATACAAAGCTTCACATCGCGCATTTGAACGATAGCCAGGTTTATGAATGGCTGCCCTATAATCAGGGCATTACCGATGTTCCGCCCGCCACCGACGAACCTGCGCGCATGAAATGGCTGAAGGGCATGGAAATCACCGAAGATACGACCGACGAAGAAATTCTTGCCGCAAAGCACGGATACGCAGCGCGCTACGCAAAAACCGCGGCACGCTTCAGAAAGGAATTGATCGCACGATACGGTCAGGAGCGCGGAAGCAAGGTACGCTACGCCGAGGCATACGAGCTTTGCGAATACGGCGAACAACCTTCCGCAGAGCTTGAAAAGGCGTTGTTCGGTTTTTGATAACCCTACATTGCAACAAAAAAAGAGAGGCACGCCTCTCTTTTTTTCATCGTTTCTCTTAATCGTCGTTAATATTGAGCGCATCCTCATCCTCACGCAGCAAAACGTCATCCTCAAGGTAACGTTCAGAAGCAAGCTCCATTGCTGTGCGTGCGCGATTCGGAACGGAAGGCAACGTCTCCTTCTCAAGGTCGGGTGTGTCTGCCATCGGCAAACCGAGATCATACTTTTTTCGTTTCATCCACAGGCTCCTTTCGGTTTTACGACAGTATTACCTTTTGAATGAAAAATATACAGCGAAACAGATCACATTTGACCGACGGGCGGTGTTTTTGCATTCGCTTTTGCGGTAAATTTGGCGGCGTTGACGATAAAGCGCTCGTGCATCCCCTCGCCGATCTTGCCGCATTCGTCATATGCAGTGACACAGAAGGTGAGTTTTTTTCCATCAATGGCAACAAGCTCACTTTCGCAACGTACCACCATGCCCATAGGTGTAGGGGAAGTATGACGAATGTTCAATGAGATCCCCACCGTAGATTCGTCTTCGGCAAGACAAAGAGCAATGCTGTTCATCGCCGCCGCTTCCATCATGGCAACCATGGAAGGCGTTGCAAAAACAGGCAAAAGTCCGCTGCCCACAGCTGCCGCGATGTTCTCCTTGTCAACCATCGTATACTGCTTACCCTTGATGCCGATTTTAAGCTCCATTTAAATGTCTCCGTAAACCTTTTGTATAAATAAATTTGTTATTTTTTTCTGATTCACATCATCTAAAATGCCGTAATAAACGTATCTACCGATGCATTTGACAACGGCGTTTTTATATTTTTCCTTTTCTTCGACGAAATAACGGTCGTCAAAGGCTTCGTAGCGTTCTCCTATACCTTCCTTGATCTGCAGTGCCAATCTCTTGGCTTCCGCCGTTGTAGGGCAGGCGTAAACACCAAACTCATTCATCGTAGAGGTAGCATCCCGATATACCGCATGATCATACTCCGCGGAAGAAAAGGGAAACACCGAAAAAAGATACCGCTCTGAGCAGGGGATATAAAACGCAGGCGTATCGATTGCGGTTAAAAGAACGGCTTCAATATCGTTGGCGCGCAGATCGTCTCGTACAGTCCTTCCGCAGGAAGATAACAAAAAAGACACGCAAAGAAGCACAAGACTAACGCGAAACAAGCGCATTGTATATATACCCCAAAATTTCTCTGCATCCGTCGTAATTCCAATGAATGCCGTCAGGTGAGTCCATCTTCGTTTTGTCCGCAACGCCGCTTTCGTTTTTCATCGGTGTGTTGCTGTCAATATACAATAGCCCATAATCTGCCGCAATCAACCGAATCAAACGATTTTTGCGATCAATATCCGCATTTTGAAGCTTTGCCGTTTCGGTGACGGGTAGGATCGAGTTCAGAACAATATCGGTGTTTGGCGTACACGCAAGCAATTTTTCAACAAGATAGCGGTATTCGGAAGAAAAATCCGCATCGCTCATCACGGAGCAACCGTTAACGCCGAGAGTGATCACTATGGTCTTCGGCTGCACAAGTGCCGCCAGATGCCCGATCGGCATATACGCAGAAAAGGGATCGTTCTTTTGCGACGTAACGTAAGAAGCGTAGCGAGGATATTCGGGAAGCGATTTCAGCTTTTCAAGCATCGATGGAGTCAAGCGGATCTGCTTATGCGCAACGTCCCACATTGATAGCGTGTTTCCGGCTCCCGTCCATACGGAGAAAGTATCGCTTCCGCCGCAAAGAAGACCAAAGCGACGAAATGAGTTCGTGGTGGAATCTCCGATGAAGACTGTGTTTTCGTCAAAACTAAAGTGTATTTCCTCGGCAGAAGATGCAAAGATGAAGAAATTACAGAAAGAAAAAGCAAAGACAAAAAACAACAGTTTTTTTCTCATGAAGGATCGTGGAGGATATCAGAACATGCTCTGATAGTTGTCCTTTCTTTTTGAGGCATTGCTTGATTCTGCCTCTGTTTTTTTGCTGATTTTTTCAGAAATAACAGTAGAAACGAGCATGACAACCGTATAGATCAACACAAATGCAATGATGAACGGAACGGGATTCCCAAGCGAAACATTGCCCGAAACGCCGAAGATCAGAAAAAACGCGATCAACAGCGTTATAAACTGTATCGCCACGCGCGCCGCAAAGGGTATTGCGGTGAGCTTTAAAGTATAGCGAGAGAACGTAACGCACAAGGAAAACAAGAAAATACAAAAATACTGTCCGCTCTGCATGCCCGTGGCGAGCTTTGTGCCGTCGATGGCAATGAACAAATAAAAAGCAGATACGATCCATAGGTGCGTCAACGCTGTTTTGCGAAAAATATCATGAATAACCGAAATGATCTTCATACGATTAGCTCCTTTTCTTTGTCTTCACCATTGTAGCACATTTTCTCGTTTTTTGCAAGGCTTTTCCGCATTTTCCGTCTCGGTATCCGTTTTTTTCTTCGCTTTTCTTCGTTAGTTTGCAAAAAGTACGGATAATTATGATGCAAATTCAAAAAAATTAATTATTTCCTTCAAAAAAGTTGACAACGCGCGTAATATATTGTATAATTATACAGATTATAGTTTTGTTTCTTCGGGAATCCATTCCCGAAAAGGAGTATTATGGAACAGTTGACAAAAAGACAAAAGGCACGCGAAGAGGTGTTCGCTCTTCTTTTTGAAACCGCGTTCAACAATGACAAAGCCCCCGAAAGCATTCTTGCCGATGCGGAAGAGGCGCGCGGCATCAAGGTTGACGATTATGTAAAGGATACCTATTTCGGCGTGGTTGCACATATCGACGAAGTAAACGCCGCAATCGACACGCATGCCGTCGGGTGGAAGCGCAACCGCATTTCCGCCGTTTCTCTTGCCGTTATGCAGCTTTGCATTTACGAAATGCGCTACTCGACCGACATTCCTCTCCGCGTCGCCTTGAACGAAGCGATCCTGCTTTCGAAACGCTTTGACGACGAAAAGGCACGCCCCTTTGTTAACGGCATTTTGAATGCCGTTATGCAGGACGAAAAGAAAAAACGTGGCGATGGCGATGAAGAATAAAATATTTCTTGGCATTGACACCTCAAATTACACCACTTCCGTTGCGGTTGTCGACATAAACGGCACTTGTCTTGCCAACATCAAAAAACCTCTCCCCGTCAAGGAAGGGGCATGTGGATTGCGGCAATCGGATGCTCTGTTTTTCCACACCGTCAATCTCCCCGAGGTATTGCAGCTTTCCAAGATTCATCTCGAGGGAAACGAGATCCTTGCCGTTGGCGTTTCGGATAAACCGCGCAACGTGGAAGGCTCGTATATGCCTTGTTTCCTCGCGGGTGTTTCTGCTGCGACTGCCGCGGCAACTGCAACAAACTCCAAGCTGTACCGTTTTTCGCACCAGTGCGGGCATCTGATGGCGGCGATTTTTTCTTCCGGACGCAAAGAATTGACAAACAACACGTTCGGTGCCTTTCATGTTTCCGGCGGCACGACCGAGCTTGTGCGCGCGCATTTTAACGGCGCTTCCTTTGATACCGTCATTGTTGGCGGTACGGCGGATCTGAACGCAGGACAGGCAATCGACCGCATCGGTGTCGTAATGGGTCTGCCGTTTCCATGTGGCCCCGCTATGGAAATTCTCGCCACACAGAATAAAACCAAGCTCCCACCACGCAAAATATCCGTAAAAGGCACAACCGTCCATCTGTCCGGACTTGAAAATCTTGCGAAAAAGCTTTACGACGAAACAAAGGACAAGCCGCTTGTTGCCGCATTTTCCTTGACCTTTATTGCCGAATCACTTGCCGCAATGAGCAAAGCCTACCTTGACATTTACGGAAACCAACCGCTTTTATATGCAGGTGGTGTGATGAGCAACGGCCTTATCAAATCCCACATCTGTGGAAAATTCGACGCCGCCTTCGCCGAGCCGATTTTTTCCGCCGACAATGCCGCCGGCATCGCCTTGCTCGCACGCCAAACATTTTTAAAAACAGAGGATAATGCATGAACGAGGAAAGCATTCTTGTTGCCAACGGTGAAGAACGCGCTATCACCGTATCCGAACTGAATTCCTATATCAAAAGCCTGATCGACGGTGACTTGTTTTTAAATCGCGTCGTCGTAAAGGGAGAGCTTTCGAATTTTACCAATCATCGCACCGGACACTTTTACTTTTCCGTAAAGGACGAGGGAAGTCTTATCCGTGCCGTAATGTTCCGCTCTGCGGCATCCAAAGTAAAGTTCACTCCCGAAGACGGCATGAAGGTCATCCTCAGGGGAACCGTTTCTGCGTTTGTGAGAGACGGTCAATATCAGCTTTACGTCACATCCATGGAACCTGACGGCATCGGTGCTCTTCACCTCGCCTTCGAGCAAATGAAGAAAAAGCTTGCGGCAGAAGGGCTATTTCGAGAAGACCGCAAAAAGCCGCTTCCAAAAATACCGTCTGCGATCGGCGTGATCACGTCACCAACCGGCGCTGCCATCCGTGATATCATCCACGTTTTGAACCGACGTTTTCCATATGCAAAGGTCTATATTTTTCCTGCGCTCGTGCAAGGAAATGATGCGCCGCCGAGCTTATGCAGAGGTCTCGATTTTTTCAATCAACATGGCGGCGTCGACGTTATTATCCTCGGTCGTGGCGGTGGCTCTATGGAGGATCTGTGGGCATTTAACGACGAAACGCTTGCGCGCAAAATTGCGGCATCTCGTATCCCCGTCATTTCCGCCGTCGGACATGAGGTGGATTTCACCATTGCCGATTTTGTTGCCGACAGACGCGCTCCGACACCTTCTGCCGCAGCCGAGATCGCAGTTCCCGAAACACACGAACTGATGCATAAGATCAATAATATCGTCGGACGTACCCAGCTTTTGCTTTCACGCACGGTGGAACGCCGCCGTGAGGCAGTCAAGCTGCTCTCTGAGCGTAGAATCTTCACGATGCCGGAACGTGCCTTTGACGAAAAACGGCTTCGGGTAACCGCACTGCACGATACGGCGTGTCGCGCCTTTGAAACCAAACTCATGAACGCCAAAGCGATGCTTTCCACACAAGGAGCCAAGCTGCACGCACTCAGTCCGCTTTCGGTCTTCTCGAGAGGCTATGCTTTAGCGGAAGATCATAGCGGTCACATTTTAAAATCGCATACACAGGTAAACGAAGGGGATAATATACGCATCCGTCTCCGCGACGGTGCCTTGACCGCCACCGTACAATCGGTAGAAAGGGAAACACATGAATAACGTACAAAACCAGATGACATTCGAAGAGGCGCTTCATCGCTTGGAGGAAATCGTTCACATTTTAGAAGAGGGCAATTCTCCGCTTGAGCAATCGCTCTCCGTTTTTGATGAAGGCATTCGTCTTGTTAAATTTTGCAACGAAAAGCTTGACACAGCAGAGCAAAAGGTGAAGCTCCTGCTCGTCGGCGAGGACGGAAGCGTCTCCGCAGAAGATTTCAGGCAAGAGTAAAGGGCACCCGTATATGAACAGTCTGTTGCACAACATTTTTTTGTGGTCTGCGCTTTTGGGATGGTTTGTTGCTCAATTTATTAAAATCATTGTCACATGCATCAAGGACCGCAAATTTTCTCTGAAACTATTCTTAAAAATGCTGATGGCTTCGGGCGGTATGCCTTCCTCGCACTCGGCTTCCGCTTGCGCTCTCGCCGCTTCCATCGCCGTGGTGGAAGGTCTGAATTCCGCACTGTTTGCCATTGCTTCGGTGTTTGCCTTTATCGTAATGTACGATGCGCAAGGCGTTCGCCACGAAACGGGAGTACAGGCAAAAATTCTGAACAAGATCTCAACCGATCTCTCTACGGGAAAGACCAAATATATTGACAGAGACCTGAAGGAGCTTGTCGGCCACACACCGCTTCAAGTCCTGGCAGGATCGATTCTCGGCATTCTCATCGGTGTTGCCGTACCGTTTTTTATGCTGTGATGGAACGAATCGATGTTGCACTCGTAACACGCAATCTGGCAGATAGCAGAACGAAAGCGCAAAGATTGATCGAAGAGGGAGCCGTAACCGTCAACGGTGTTGCGGTTCACAAGCCTTCCACCCCCGTTCGCGAGGATGACGAGATCCACGTTGACCGTTCCGCCGATATTTGCCGCTATGTCAGCCGTGGCGGACTGAAGCTGGAAGCCGCCCTTTCGGCGTTTCCCGTCACCGCCAAAGGACGTATATGTCTTGACATCGGTGCCTCCACGGGCGGTTTTACCGATTGCCTTTTGCAAAACGGCGCCGCACACGTTTATGCAGTGGATTCGGGAAAAAAGCAGCTTTCGGAACGCTTGTTGAGCGACTGCCGTGTTACTTCCATGGAAGAAAAGAACGCACGCGACATGACGAGATCGGATTTTATACAGCAGCCGACGCTCGCCGTCATGGACGTTTCCTTTGTGTCGCAAACGCTGATTTTTCCCGCCATTGCTCATATTTTGCCGACGGGTGGAGCACTCATTTCACTCATTAAGCCGCAATTTGAGGTGGGGCGTTCAGGCATAGGAAAAAACGGAATCGTAAAGAGTGAAAGCTTGCGAAAAAATGCCGTACGCACCGTTTGTGCCGTTGCAGCGAATCACGGTCTTATGTCAAAGGGCTTGATCGAATCTCCGATAACAGGCGGAGACGGCAACATAGAGTACCTTGCTTATTTTATCCGTACTTAAATTTATCTGACATTTCTGCAATCGAAAAAGTCCTGCCGATAACGCCATATGCTCGGCAGCCTTCAGGAGACAACATGAAACACATCTTGCTAATGCCCAATACGGAAAAGGACGGCGACTATAAGATTACTTTATCTGCCGCCTCCATTCTGAGCGAAGCGGGCGCGATTCTTTATGCTGATACCGCCCACGAAAGTATTATCGGAAAATACGGAATTTGCGCATGCTCCGCCGAAAACATTCCGAAGCAGATCGAGGGAATTCTCGTATTCGGCGGTGACGGATCGATTTTGAACGCAGCAGAAACCGCGTTATCCAAGAACATTCCGCTCCTCGGCATCAATCTTGGGCATCTCGGATATCTTGCCGACATTGAAGTTCCGCACATACAGGAAATTGCGCGTTTGGTTACCGATGAGTACGAAACGAGAAGACTACACGTCTTACAATTCGCAATTGACGGGAAGAAAAAAAACGTGTATGCCATCAACGAGATCACCGTTTCACGCGGCGGACTTCCGTACATTGCGGAAATCCAGCTGGTTGCCGACAGTGGCTCGGTTTCTTATCGGGCTGACGGACTGATCATTGCCACACCGACAGGTTCGACCGCCTACTCCTTATCTGCCGGAGGCCCCGTGATCGACGCGGAACTCGATCTGATGACTGTTACCCCCATTTGTCCGCATTCCTTCTTTGCGCGTTCCATCGTATTTCCTGCGAACGCCACACTGAAGGTATATAACCGTAGTCCCCGTCTCGGTGCGCTTTCTGTAGCGGTAGACGGCAGACAAACCTTTTCTTTACCCGCCAACACCTGCCTGACTGTGGAAAAGGCAGATGTGGATCTCCAGGTTCTCTCCTTGAAAAAACGGCGTTTTCTCGACGTTTTGAAAGAAAAAATGAGTGTTTGAGGTCATAATTATGAAAAATTTACGTCAAGAAAAGATACTGGAACTTATTAAAGTATACGATATTGAAACACAAGAGGATTTGGCAGATAAGCTGATCCAAAGCGGTTTTTCTGTCACACAAGCTACGGTTTCACGCGACATACGCGCCCTCAAACTCGTGAAAAGTGCCACACAAAACGGGGGATATAAGTACGTACAGCCCCACGTTGCCGCAAACACGCAGCCGCGTCTCAGTCTTGCGCTTTCCGAATCGGTGACCTCGATTGATTTTGCCGGCAATCTTGTTGTGATCAAGACCTATCCGGGAATGGCACAACCGATCGCCACCTGCGTTGATGCTTATCATTCGCAGGATATTCTCGGTTGCGTTGCGGGAGATGATTCTATTTTGGTGGTGATTCGCGATGCAAGCAATGCAGAGCTAATCGCGGAAACCATTCGCAATCTTTTGAAAAAAGCCTAATGCGCGGAGGGCAGAACGATGCTTCTATCTCTCCACATCGAAAACTTAGCGGTCATCAAATGTCTGGATCTTGAATTTCAAAAAGGCTTTACGGTATTCAGCGGCGAGACCGGCGCAGGAAAATCGGTTATACTCGAAAGCATTCGTTTGCTTCTCGGTGCACGTGCTGAAAAAGATATGATCCGCTATGGCGAAGAATCTGCCCTTGTGAGCGGCATTTTCACCGATCTTGCACCGGTCGCAGATAAGCTTCGGGCATCCGGCATTTTTCCCGACGAGGACAACGCGCTCACAATTTCGCGTAGCTTCAGCGCAGACGGTCGTACGTCTCTTCGTGCCAACGGTAAAAACATCACCCTGTCGTCACTCCGTGAAATATCGGAGCATTTGCTGACAATTCACGCGCAAAACACAAGCTCAAGTCTTTTGAACACCGCAACGCATATCGGCGTACTCGATGCGTACGCATGCACCGCTAATACGATCGCCGCATACCGTCCGCTTTATGAAAGCCTGATGCAGATTCGTCACGAAATTTACGACCTCGAACAGAAAAACAAAGAAAAAGTGCGTATGACGGAAATGCTTCGCTATCAAATTGCTGACATTGATGCGGTAGCCCCCAAAGCAGGAGAAGAAGAAAAGCTGCTTGAAAAGCGCAGTCTCTTGCGAAACAGTGAAAAAATTTCAAAATATGCAGGCTTCGCCTACAAGGCGTTGCGCGGTGCAGAAAAGGGAAGCACCCATTATTTAATTTCGCGTTCCATCCATGCACTCGAAAACCTCGCCGATGTGATCCCCAATGCGAGCGAGCTCATTGAGCAGCTTACCGAATGTCTTGTCAAAATCGATGACGTTGCCGAAGAAATATCTGCGGTCTCCGAGCTTGACGAGCGCACCGATCCCACCGAGCTTCTCGACAAGGTAGAAGCGCGGCTTGATGCTTTTCAAAGGCTCTCCCGCAAATACGGCGGTAGTGTCACCGAGGTCCTTCGCTTTTACGAAGAAGCAAAGCTGCAGCTGGAAAGCTATGAAAATTCCGATACGGCACTAAAAAAGCTTTTGGAAGACGAAGAGAAAATACTCGTTGAAATTTCCGCTATCGCCGACAAAATCACAGAAATTCGGCTTAATTCCGCCAAAAAAATGCAGGCAGAAGTTGAATCCGTTCTGACTTTTCTCGATATGCCGAAAGCAAAATTTGAAATCTGCATAGAACACGATCGACGAAACGAAAAAACGGTATTTAACGAAAACGGAAAGGATATCGTCCGTTTTCTTCTTGCCGCGAACCCCGGCGAAGAGCCGAAAGAGCCAAAGGATGCTGCATCGGGCGGCGAGATTTCCCGTATGATGCTTGCCCTTGAAAGCGTCATTGCCGAAAAGGAGCATGTTTCCACCGTCATTTATGATGAAGTCGATACAGGTGTTTCGGGAAAAACCGCACGAAAAATAGGATTGAAGCTTCTTGAAAGTGCAAACGCCTTTCAGGTTTTTTCCATTACGCATTCGGCGCAGATCGCATCTCTTGCCGACACGCATTTTCACATTATGAAATCCGAGGTAAACGGTCGCGCCGAGACACAGGCAAAAATCTTGGATTTTGAGGAACGCGTTGAAGAGCTTGCGCGCATTTTGGGCGGCTTGCAGATTACGGACGTTCAAAGAAAAGCGGCACGCGCATTGCTTTCCGAGAAATACGACACCTGAATCCGCCCTGTTTTCGAAACGCTTTTCGCACGTTTTTTTCAAATTTGACACATGGCATAAAATTCATTCTTTTTCATACACTAAAAGTAAAACCTCGGGGAGAAAAAGAATGAAGCTTTTGCACGAACTGCAGGAATATGTAACCGAAATCTGTGGGCTTTCTCCGGAAAAGCCTATGGAATGCAAGACCAATCAACCCATCGCCACCTATACCTACATGAGAACGGGCGGCACGGTCGATGCCGTTGTATTTCCGCGGACACCGTTTATGGCAGCGGCAGTCATGTCGTTTTGTCGGATGCGCAAGGTACCGCTCACCATCATCGGAAAGGGAAGCAATACGCTTTTTGCATCCACACACTTCTCCGGCATCGTCCTCTCAACATCCCGACTTGTAAAAATTACGCACATGGGCAATACGGTATCTGCCATGGCGGGAACCCCTCTGTCGCTCGTATGCCGTTATGCAGCGAAAAACGGCTTGTCTGGTATGGAGGCCTTGTACGGTATTCCCGGCACGATTGGCGGCGCAGTTTATATGAATGCGGGTGCTTACGGCACTGAAATTGCCGATCTTTCTCCGCTTACCGAAGCAGTTTCTGCAGACCATCCTAACAAAATCGAAACATATTCCCAAGCAGAACAAGAATTTTCTTATCGAAGCAGTATTTTTCAATCGCTTCCGAGCACCATGATCACCAAAGTGAGTCTATCCTTGCATGGAGGGCAGCTGCCGGAAGAAATCCATCACCGTATGCAATCATTTCTGGAACGGCGAAGGCGAACCCAACCGCTTGAATATCCCAGTCTCGGAAGTATCTACAAACGGCCGAAGAACCGCCCCGCATCAGAAATGATAGAGAATGCAGGTCTGAAAAACGCTTCCGTGGGCGGTGCCGCTGTTTCGGATAAGCATGCGGGATTTATCGTAAACACAGGTGGTGCTACGTCAGAGGACGTCCTCGCCTTAATGACGATTATCGAAGAAAAAGTCTCCCGTAAATTTAACGTAAAGCTCACACCTGAAATTTGCATCGTGAGGTGAAAATTTGTCCTATACTGACCGTGTCAAGGAAACTCTCTCGGATATCCCCGTAAAATCAAGCTGCTGCCGCAAAGCCATGCTGTATGGCATTCTCGTTGCACGAGGAACCTGTGCTGCAGACAATGAGTGCCGCATTTCCGTCGAACGCGATCCCGTCGTTTTGCTGACCGAGCGACTTGTGCGCGAACAGCTCGGGCGCGAGGTACTGAAAATCAAGCGCTCGCACGGAAAAGAAGCATATATTCTTTCGTTTACCTCCGGAACTGCCGTAGGCATCATAAACGACAGTATGACACTCCCGCTTTCCGCCTTGAAGGGCTTGCGGTGTAAGGATTGCCAAAACGCACTGTTGCGAGGTATCTTCATCGCAGCAGGTCGTGTTTCCGATCCGCAGAAAAACTACCATCTGGAGCTTTCATTCGATGAACCGAAAGAGAATATCTCCGCATTTCTGTCCGAGCTCGGCTACGTTCCCAAATACACAAAAAGGCGCAATGAGCACCTTTTGTATTACAAGGACAACGCCGTTATCGCTGAATTGCTATCTCATTGCGGGGATGCAAAGGCAGGCTTTGCCTTCATCAATGCCATGATCGAAAAACAGTATCGAAGCGATGCCGGCAGACGCGCCAACTGCGAAACCGGTAATATTGCAAAAGCCGTCGAAGCGTCTATCCGACAAACCAATGCCATACTGCTCTTAAAAGAGCATAATCTTTTATCCTCATTGCCTTCCGAGCTGATATTGACAGCAGAATACAAGCTCCGCTATCCGGACTTGCCGCTATCGCAATTGGCAGCCATGATCACGCCGACGGTTTCCAAGTCCGGTTTATCACATCGCCTGTCCAAAATCGAAGAAATCGCCAAAGACATTTTATCAAAAGAAAGCAAACATTGAACATAAATCTTGGCAGAAAGGAAGAATTATGGGAAAATTCGTGCATCTGCATCTGCATAGCGAATATAGCCTTCTCGACGGCGCTTGCCGCATTTCGGAAATCCCGCGAATGGCGAAATCGCTTGGTCAAGACGCAGTGGCGATCACCGACCACGGAGCCATGTACGGCGCCGTTCTGTTTTACAAAGCATGTAAAGCAGAAGGGATAAAGCCAATCATTGGTTGCGAGGTATACGTGGCACCGGGATCGCGATACGAAAAAACGGGAAGGGCGGATTTCTCCGGTAACCATCTGATCCTTTTAGTCAAAAATGAGCTTGGCTATCGCAATCTTTCAAAGCTTGTCAGCCTTGCACATACCGAAGGCTTTTATCAGAAACCGCGTATTGACTTGAGTGCCTTGAAGGAATACCACGAAGGTCTCATTGCGCTTTCTGCCTGTCTCGCAGGCGCGATCCCGCAGCTTCTTCTGAAGGGGTTATATAGCGAAGCACTTGCCGAAGCGAAGAAAATGCATGCCATCATGGGCGACGGGAATTTTTATTTAGAGCTTCAGGATCACGGTCTTGCCGATGACAAATCGGTCCTCGCTGGACTTCTTGACATTTCGCAGGAAACCAGTATTCCGCTGGTCGCCACCAACGACGTGCACTATTTACGGAAAAGCGATGCGGAAATGCAGGAGATCCTGATGTGCATCCAAACGAACAGTACACTCGCCGAGCATAGCGTCAAAACGCTTGCCACAGATGAATTTTATTTTAAAAGCGCCGAAGAAATGGAGCGCCTTTTCCACGCCTATCCCGATGCCATTCAAAACACGGTCAGGATCGCCGATCTCTGTCAGTTTGATTTTGTTTTTGGTAACACGCACATGCCTTCCTTCGTCCCCGAAGACGGGTTGTCACACAAAGAGAGCTTATATCGCTTTACAGAAAACGGTTTTTTGCAAAAAAAAGCCTGCCATGCACTGGATCTCGAACGGCACAGTGAACATGAATACCGCGAACGTATTGCTTATGAGCTTTCCGTCATTGATAAAATGGGCTTTAACGCCTATTTCCTTATCGTCCGAGATTTTGTCGCTTATGCAAAATCAAACGGTATCGCCGTCGGTCCCGGACGTGGATCCGGTGCGGGCAGCCTTGTCGCTTATTGCATCGGGATCACCGACGTCGATCCTTTGCGATTTGACCTGCTTTTTGAGCGGTTTCTGAACCCCGAACGTATTTCTCTCCCTGATTTTGATATTGATTTCTGCTATATGCGGCGTGACGAGGTCATACGCTACGTCAGACGACGGTACGGCGAAGACCATGTGGCGCAGATCATTACCTTCGGCACGATGGCGGCACGAGCCGCGATTCGTGATGTGGGACGCGCAATGGGATTGTCATATGCCGATACAGATAAAGTGGCGAAGCTGATACCGCGCACATTAGGAGCGACATTAAAAGGGGCGCTGTCAAGCAAAGAACTGCGCACTATGTACGATGAAAACGAAGAGATTCGCCGCCTTTTCGATATTGCCATGGCGATCGAGGGGATGCCCCGACATGCTTCCACGCATGCGGCGGGCGTTGTGATCACAGAGCATCCCGTCAGCGATTATGTGCCGCTTTCCATCAACGACGGCGGTATTGTGACCGAATACGATATGGATACGGTTGCCGATCTTGGTCTTGTCAAATTTGACTTTTTGGGATTGCGTTATCTCACGATTATCGACGATGCCGCCAAAGCAGTCGCGGAAAGCATTCCCGACTTTGATATTACCAATATTCCGCTTGACGATAAAGCAACCTTCCGCCTAATCTCCGACGGACAAGCCGACGGTGTGTTCCAGCTTGAATCCAGCGGCATGAAGCAGATGCTTACACAGCTGCAGCCCGAAACGCTTGAAGACATCATAGCGGCAATTGCGCTTTACCGACCGGGACCGATGGACTCGATCCCTACGTATATTGCGCGGCGACACAAGCGAGAAGAAGTCGTGTATCCCGTACCCGAGCTACGGGATGTTCTTGGCATTACCTATGGATGTATTGTATATCAAGAGCAGGTCATGCAGATTTTCCGTCTTCTTGCGGGCTATTCTTTTGCGCATGCAGACCTTGTTCGTCGCGCCATGGCAAAGAAAAAAAATGATATCATGCTTGCGGAGAAAAAGAATTTTATAGAGGGTGCAAAACAAAAGGGAATTTTGCCGGAAACCGCTGAATCTATTTTTAACGATATGGCTTCCTTTGCCTCTTACGCCTTCAACAAAAGTCATGCAACGGCGTATGCTATCCTTTCCTATCGCACTGCATATTTGAAAGCGCATCACCCGAAAGAATATATGGCAGCCTTACTCACCTCAGTGTTGGGTGACAGTATCAAGGTCAAAAGCTATGTTCGTGAATGTCAGAAATTTCACATCCGCGTTTTGCCGCCTGATATCAACGAAAGCAAAAACGATTTTTCGGTCACGAGAGACGGCATCCGTTTTGGGTTATTGGCGCTGAAAAATGTCGGCAGAAACTTTGTCGATGCTGTCATCAGTGAACGCAGCCGCGCAAAGTTCACCTCCTTTTCCGACTTTATTGAACGCATGTCCGGACAAGATCTGAATAGCCGCATGATCGAATCCCTGATCAAAAGCGGCGCCTTCGACTCCTTTGGTGTATACCGCAGTCGTTTGATGGCAGCATACCCCGCCATGATCGAATCCGCGCAAAACAAACAGCGCAACAACCTTTCGGGACAATTTGATCTTTTTTCGGATTTTTCCGATCTTATGCCTCAGATCAACGAAGTCTATCCTGATATTCCCGAATACACGGCACGCGAACTTCTTCTTCTTGAAAAGGAAAGCTCGGGTCTGTATTTTACAGGTCACCTGCTTGACGATTTCCGCCTTCATATGGAATCCCTGCAGCCTGACTCTATTGCTGATATTCTGCTCGCTTTTGAGGATGATCAAGAAAAAGAGGTGTCGGATTCCGCCATTTTTCCGCGCTACCGTGACAACGCCCCCGTTCGTCTTGCAGGCATGATTACCGCAAGGAGCGACAAGCAGACGCACGCCGGAAAACGCATGTGCTTTATCACGCTTGAAGATCGTTTTGCCGAAATCGAATTGATTGTATTTTCTGCACAAACAGAAAAATTCGGCATATATCTTACAGCAGATAGCGCGGTATCCATAAAGGGAAGGCTCTCACTTCGCGATGACGGTAAGCCATCCGTCATTCTCTCCGATGTGATGCCCTTGGTTGCAAATGCAACCTATCGTCACAAGAAGGAAGCCGAAGCAGACAAATCTGCTTCCGTGTCCGCAAATACCGCCGAAAAAGAAAAAAAGCTATATCTCCGCATTCCGTCTATGAAATCTTCTGAGTTTGATCTTGTATGCCGTATCTTGAAGCAATATCCGGGAAACACTTCGGTTATTCTGTACGATACGGAACACGGAAAATACGTGCGAAAAACAGACGGCGGTGTCCGCATTGCCCCCCTCCTCACAGAAAAGCTGTGCGAGACCTTGGGAAAGGAAAACGTCATTCTTTCTTAATTTTCTATTAAATTACAGAAAATTCTCTCTTTACCGTCATTGACAAATCCATACACGCGGTGTATAATGGTATCGTATGTGCATGATAGAAAAACAGGAGGCGATAGCGTGTCTTATCCGCATGTATTCACTTATTTCTCGCAGATTTTTCGTGAACCTATCCATTTGATAATTGATGTCACACTATTGACCATCCTTGCTCTTTTTATGATTCACGGAGCCAGAAAAGGAATCGTTTCCACTATTTTCTCCTTTGTAAAACCGATCGGCTCCTTGCTGATCGCCTGTCTGTTTTGTCGTGTGTTCGGCGCTTTACTGTTTGAAATCGGAATATTTGACAATATGATCAATAACGTAAAGGAAAGCATCATAGAAATCGTCACCGAAGACGAATTTTTAGCGCAGAATCAGGGCAAGACCGTAACCGGATTTACCGGCATTATCGGTGCTTTATTTTCGCTTTCGGGCAACAACGAGCTTGCAACGAAGATTTCGGGTATTATGACCTGCGACGAAGCGATTATCACTGATATCGCCAGATCGGTAGTCTCAGCATTTTCGGTTATCGTCGCATTTGTGGTCTTGCTATTTCTCGGTCGCCTTATTATGATTTTGCTTTGCAAGCTGATCAACCGCCTTTGCAAGCTTCCCGGGTTGCACGCCATGAATACCGTTGCCGGTCTTTTGTACGGATTTCTGGTCGGCGGCTTTGTCGTCTGGTTGTCAAGTTATTTTATTTATTTTCTCTGTAGCTGGCTGGGCACAACGGTCAATATTCCTTTCTTTGCTGCCTTCGGCAACGGCGAAAAGACCTATGTACAGCAATTCTTCTTTCATTTCAACCCTATCCAATTTGCACTCAAATCGCTTGCCGATTCGATGGTCTTTGCTTAAGCAAGCGGCGTGCATTAACGTAAAAACTAAAGTAGGTATCAATCATGCAAATGTGTTCTCGCTGCCACAAGCGCGTTGCTGTGGTATTCATCGCAAAAACCGAAAACAACAACACAACGACGGACGGGCTCTGCCTAAAATGTGCGCAGGAGCTGGGTATTCGTCCCGTTAACGATATGCTGTCCAAAATGGGCATTTCCGAGGAAATGCTCGAAAGCATCGGCAACGAACTGCAATTAGAGCTTTCGGATGACAATGAGGAAGGCGGTGCACCGGCCGTCGAGCTTCCTAAAATCTTTCAGAATCTTCCGTTTCCTTTTGCTAAGCCCCCGAAAAATGACAACGGAGAAAAGGGCAGTGCACAATCGCCGGAAGACAAAAAGAAAGCGGGAAGAAAATTCCTTTCAACCTATTGTCATAATCTGACCGAAGCGGCGGCAAACGGCAAGCTTGATCGCATCATCGGCAGAGAACGCGAGCTTGATCGTATGATCCAGATCCTATGCCGCCGACAGAAAAACAACCCTTGTCTCATCGGTGAACCGGGCGTCGGTAAAACCGCGATTGCGGAAGCACTCGCCATTCGGATCGCAAACGGAAACGTTCCTTACCGTCTCCGCGACACCGAGGTCTATCTCGTTGATCTCACTGCTCTCGTTGCGGGAACGCAATTCCGCGGACAGTTTGAATCACGTATCCTTGGGCTGATCAAAGAAGTCAAAGCGGCAGGGAACATTCTGCTTGTTATCGACGAGGTACACAATATCGTCGGCTCCGGTGATGCCGAGGGTGGCAGCATGAACGCAGCCAACATTCTGAAACCGGCACTTTCGCGCGGAGAGATCCAGGTCATCGGTGCGACCACGCTGAAGGAATACCGCAAATACATTGAAAAGGATTCCGCACTCGAACGCCGTTTTCAGCCGATCATCGTAAAAGAACCGTCGATTGAAGAGACTGTGCAAATGTTGAGCGGTGTTAAGGATTACTACGAAAAATACCATCGCGTTCACATTTCTGATGCAATGATCCGCACAGCGGTGATTCTGTCTGAGCGTTATATTACCGATCGTTTTCTCCCCGACAAGGCGATTGACCTTCTTGACGAATCGGCTTCCTTTGTGTCGCTCCATTCCGAGTCATTAAACGCGCTTCGCAAAAACGAGAAGGCACAAGCGGAGCTCCTTGAAGAAAAGAACCGAATCGAAGCACTTCCCGATGCCGATGATCCGGAAAAGCAGGAAGAAAAATTCAAGCTTCTTGCCGACATCCGTG
>JAZLAP010000258.1:0-3407 GCA_045613265.1 Eubacteriales bacterium
AGAATTTAACGGCGAGATCAAGCCGTATAAGATTGTGAGTGTGAAGTTATCATGAAAAGCCTGTTTATTCCCAAGGACAAAACCATTGAAATTTTAGAGGATGGTGACCGCCGCTTCGTTGAGGTGAAGTCGGGCATGGGCTATCCCGCCCTCTATCCCTTCCACGACGTATCGATCGAAAAGCCCGTTGAGGCGGTGCTGATGGATCTGGACGGCACGAGTGTCAAGAGTGAGGAATTCTGGATCTGGATCATCCAGTCCACGATCGCGCGCTTGATGGATAAGCCGCATTTTACTTTTGAGGATGCCGATATTCCGCACGTTTCGGGACATAGCGTCAGCGAGCATCTGACCTACTGTATCAATAAATACTGCCCCGAAAAAACGGTGGAGGAGGCGCGGAAATACTATTACGAGATCACCGATTACGAGATGGACGAGATCCTTGCCGGTCGCGGCAGGGAAGGGGCGTTTACGCCTGCCTACGGGCTGAAGGACTTCCTGTATACGCTCCGCGACAGAGGCGTGAAGATCGGACTCGTCACGAGCGGTCTTTACCGTAAGGCGATGCCCGAGATCATATCGGCGTTCAAAACGCTCGGCATGGGTGATCCCGTGGATTTCTACGATTCGATCATTACGGCAGGTTATCCGCTCGGTCGCGGCAGAGTCGGTACGCTTGGTGAGCTTGCGCCGAAGCCGCACCCGTGGCTCTACGCCGAAACGATGCGCGTCGGTCTCGGAATTCCGTTTGAACGCCGCAGCCGTGTCGTCGGTATCGAGGACAGCTCGGCAGGTCTCGTTTCGATCCGCCTTGCCGGCGTTGCCGCCATCGGTCTCAACGACGGCAACATCCGCCGTGCCGGTATGGAAAGCCCCGCCACGCATATGGTCGATAGCCTCGGCGACATCCTCGACATTATTTTTTAAGCTTACAACGTCTGCAAGAATTAACGAAAAAGCGAAGAGCATTGCAATGATACTCTTCGCTCTTTCTTTTTTCGTTTTACTCCCACTCGTCGCAAAAGTAGGCGCGCGTCCATGCGGTGTTGCCCTCGCGGTCAAGAACCTCGAAGCGGATGTAGCTCGCATTCGGAAGGCGGAACGTCGCCTCGGTGACGTCGCCGCCGATACGGCTGGCTTTCGACTTTGCAATACGCGAATCGGTGCGCATGATGATTTCGCGCGCAGGCGAGGTCTTCACCGTGACGCTGCCGTCTTCAACCTCGATCGCATAAATCAGCGGTGCGGTTGAGGCGTAAAAATCGCCGTTTGCATAGGAATCGGTGAGTGCCGTGTAGGAAAGCTCGTCCGCCGAAAGCATGACAAAGCCGTGTCCGACATGCTCTTCATTGTGTGCATCATCGGTTGCAATGGGGAACAGCGGACGGATGCCGCTGCGAAGCATGGCATCGTACGGCTCGGCATTGCAGTCTCCGTTTTTTCTTGCATCCTCATTATAGACCTCAACTGCGGTCAGCCCTTTTAAGGGAACATAGTCCTCGGCGGTCTGGAGCGACCAGCGCGGGTGATTATAGGCGACGAGAAAGCCATTCTCCTTTCCGCGCCGAATAATATCGTTTGCGCCATCCGTCGAATAGGTACGCGTGTAGATACCGCCCGCGTAGGAAACGAAGGGCAGGTATTCCTTTACGTTGCCGACCGTGCAATAGTCGGGCGAAAAGCAGACCATCGCCTCGGTTTCGGGTGAGCGCGCAATGAAGCAGAAGTGGTAGACCTTTTGATATGCACCCGTATGCTCCGCGGGAGATTCGCTTTTGACCGTCAATTCATATCCGTTCAGTGCAACAAAGTCGTTGTCGCACAGGTCATTGTGGCGGATCAGAATATCGTGATCGGTGTAAGCGACGGCAGAGAAGCCCTTTTCCTTGTAACGTGCTTTCAGCTCTATCGGTGTCAGCTTGCCGTCGGTCACCGTTGAGTGGCAGTGCAGAGCGGTTTTGTACTGTGGCTTTTGCGTTAAAAGATGCTTCATTCGTCCTCTCCTTCATCGGTGTCCTTGTATATCTTCATTTTTCGCTTGATTTCGCGGAAGCCGTCTACCTCGCCGCGGCAGATCGCGCCGAACAGGCGGTGGCGCAGACCTTCGTTTTCTTTTTCCAGCGTTCGTAACAGGTTTTTGATGTTTTCGCGCTCGGTGGCGCGGTCCTCGGGACATAAGCTTTCGACCACGGGAAGGTCGGTGTGACGGGCGAAGTAGCGGATGTCCTTTTCCTGCGCGTAGATCAGCGGTCGTATCATGGTGAGATCGGCACGCGAAAGGTAGGTCACGGGCGAAAAGCAACCGATCCGCCCCTCGAAAAACAAATTCATGACGAAGGTTTCCACCACGTCGTCGAAATGATGTCCCAGCGCGACCTTGTTGCAGGAAAGCTCCTTCGCCGCCGTGTGCAAAAGTCCGCGCCGCATCTTGGCACATAAGGAGCAGGGGTTGGACTCCTTCCTTACGTTGAATATGATCTCTGCGATCTCGGATTTTACGACGGTATAGGGCACGTCGAGGCTTCTGCAGAAATCTTCAACGCGCGAAAAATCACTGCCTGCAAAGCCCATATCGATCGTGACAGCCTTGAGCGTGAAGGGCTTGGGGTAAAAGCGGCGGAGTGACGCGAGCGCCGAAAGAAGCGCAAGCGAGTCCTTGCCGCCCGAAACGCCGACGGCAATGCAGTCGCCCGCGGCGATCATGCCGTAATCGTCCACGGCACGGCGCGTAAAGCTTAAAATACGTTGCAATTCCTTCATCACTTTTTTCTCCGAGAGGACATAGAATGTAATAGCGACCAAAGCATCATTGACAGTATAAGGAGAAGATCATGGCAATCAAGATCTACATAGATCAGGGACATAACCCTCGAAGTCCCAATGCGGGTGCAGAGGGAAACGGACTTCTGGAGCAGGATATCACCTATCGCGTGGGGCGCGACCTGTTTTCGCTGCTTTCGTCCGACGGACGCTTTGAAGCGCGTCTTTCACGCCCCACGGCGGACACACAGCTCGGTACGAGTAACGCGTCAAGCCTGCGCCTCCGTGTGGACGATGCCAATGCGTGGGGTGCAGACGCTTTCATAAGCATCCATACGAACGCATCGGTGGACAGTGCGGTCAGCGGCGTGGAATCGCTCGTTTACGCGGTAGGGACTCCTGCATATGCGCTTGGCGAGGATATTGCCGCAGGTATTTCCGAGGCGACGGGACTTCGCAATCGCGGAGTCATTCTGCGTCCGGGACTTTACGTATTGCGCAAAACGACGATGCCCGCCGTTCTGAGCGAGATCGGATTCATCTCGAATCCCGCCGATGCCGCACTCATGAACGAAAACCCGATGTTGTTTGCACGCGGCATTTACAACGGCATTTTGCGCTATTACGATTTGTAAGGATTTGCG
>JAZLAP010000259.1:0-12828 GCA_045613265.1 Eubacteriales bacterium
CGTTGGCGAGCGTGATGCGGGATTCAGCGACCTGTTTCAGTCTCTCGTTGGGGATGATGATAAGAGAATCAACATATTGCTTCAGCTCTTCGATGCCGGCTTCCGCCTGCACCATACGCTTGCGACCCTCGAAGGCAAAAGGCTTTGTGACGATACCGACCGTGAGAATATCCATCTCATGCGCAATCTTTGCGACCACGGGAGCAGCACCCGTACCAGTACCGCCACCCATGCCGGTTGTGACAAATACCATGTTGGCGCCTTCAATAGCGGCGCGGATCTCCTCGGTGCTTTCTTCTGCCGAGATTTTTCCCATCTTAGGATCGGCACCTGCACCAAATCCTTTCGTGGTCTTTTCACCGATGACAATTTTCTTGGAGGCACAAGAATTGAGAAGCGCCTGACGATCTGTGTTGACGGCAATAAATTCAACACCGCGAATGTTGGTTTCGATCATGCGATTCACGGCATTTCCGCCGCCACCGCCCACGCCGATGACCTTAATGTTCACGCCGCAGGGGGGATTCATGGGGTTGAAATCGTATCCGGGGTTCTGATTCTGTGTCATAATTATCTCCTATCCAATCCTGAATTTTTAAACACGATTCATGCGAAGATTAGCTTTTAAACCTCGCCTAATAATATAATAAACTATCTTAGGATTTGATACAAGAGCATTTTTGCACAATTTACAGATTGTTCATAATTTTTTTGAATATTTTTCGAGAAGAGTTTTTATTTCTGCCGCGATTTTTTTGTCGGTATCTGTCATAAAAAAGCCGCAGATCTTCTTTGAAAGATGTCCTCTCGCCAAAGGATCGCTGAGCAATCCTTCAACAACAGGTGCAAGCTCTTTTTCGATTTCCTTTTCCCGTATGAGGATCGCGGCACCGATATTCGCAAGTGCTTCTGCATTTTTCTCTTGGTGATTGTCGGCAACAAAGGGCGACGGAACCAGAACCGAAGCCGTTTTTGCCGCCGACAATTCGGAAAGAGTCATGGCACCCGCACGCGTTACCGTAATGTCGGCTGCCGCCATGACTATGGGCATGTTGTCAACGTACGGAAGCACGCGAAAAGCAGAAGGTAGTTTTTCTGCCTCGCTTTTTATGTCGGAATATGTCGATTTTCCGCATGCGTGTATCCAGGAGAAGGAGGAAGCTTTGTCCTTGCTTCGAGAAAGATATTGCATGACCGCACGGTTGATTGCAGGTGCTCCGAGACTTCCGCCGAAGGACAGGACGAGTGGTCGGTCGTGTGGGATGCCGATACGCCGCTTGGCTTCCGTTTTGTCAAGATGGAAGCCTGTACGCAAGGGCGATCCGACGACGGCGCATTTTTCTTTTTGCTTCAGGTGCGCTCTTGCCTCTTGGAATTGAAGCAAAATACGGTCTGCATACTTTTCCGACATGCGGACAGCGAGACCCGGTAGCGCGTTGGATTCGTGCAAGAGGATCGGAATCTTCATTTTGTGCGCCGCTACGGCAAGAGGCCAGGATACATACCCTCCCGTTCCGATTACAATATCGGGACGAACCGATTTTAGCAGCTTGCGTGCGCGGCGCGGTGCCATGGCGGCAAGCGTCAGCGCATGAAAGGAAGACAGGGAAATCTTGCGCGAGATTCCCCGCACATTGATATGACGGATAGGATATCCTTCGCGGGTGACCAGTTCGTTTTCCATACCCGATTTTGTTCCCACAAAAACGATCGTTGCATTTTTGTCTTCCTTTTTTATCATTGCGGCAATGGCAAGGGCGGGATTGATATGTCCCGCCGTACCGCCGCAGGCAAAAAGATATTTCATGTGTTGCCTCCCGATACCGAGGTTCGTGATATGGAAAGAATGATTCCCATTTCTGCCATCAGCATTACGAGTGACGAGCCGCCGTAGCTGAAAAAGGGAAGTGATATGCCCGTATTCGGCAGAAGATTTGTGATGACACCGAGATTAAGTAAGACCTGAACAGCGACCTTTCCCGTGAGTCCTACCGCCGCAAGACGACAATAGGGATCACGGTGCGAAAGTCCGATGCGAAAGCCGCGTAAGGTGAATAGCGCAAAAAGTAAAAGTATCAAGATCGCACCGATAAATCCAAGCTCTTCGCAGACAATCGTGAAGATGAAATCGTTTTGCGGCTCGGAGACATAGCTGTATTTTAAGCGACTGTTAAACAAACCGAGACCGAAAAATCCGCCGCTGCCGATCGCCATGAGTCCCTGCAGTGTTTGCCACCCGCCATCCGTAGGATAAAGCTCGGGATTAAACCAAATAAGAAGACGGCGCTTCGTGTATTCGGTAAACCACGCAAATGCTCCCACGCCGCCAACGATCGGCAAGGAAAAGATGAAAAGACGTTTCATATCGCTGCCGGCAACGAACATCATGATGACGGTAAGCATAAACAGGATGATAATGCAAGAAAGATGCTTTTGTAACAGGATCAATGCACAATCCGCAGCGAAGAAGAGCGTGGGAAAGAGAATGCCGTAACGGAAGGCTTGCCATTTTTCAGAATAGCAGAGCAGTTTTTCTTCCTGCTCTGAAAAATAGCGGGCGAGGATCAGAATCAAAGACGTTTTTGCCACTTCGGAGGGTTGGAAAGAAAGCGGGCCGAGTGCGAGCCAACGCTTGGCGCCTCCCGCAGAGCTGCCGCATAAAAGGACAAGAAGCAATAAAAGCAGTGTGGTAGCATAGGCGATTCGCGCGTACTTTTTATAAAAATCCGGAGATGGCAGAGAAAAGAGTATCATGACGCCGATTCCCAATACGGCAAATAAAAGCTGTAGCCGTATAAAGTGATTTTCATCACCGAAATGTGTATCCGCATAAGCGCGGCTGGCACTGAAGACCATGATCGAGCCGATCGACAGAAGCAACAGAACGATCATAAGAAAAACCTTGTCGATCCGTCCTTCGGTTCGGTTGACAGCCACATCACCGATCAGTAGTTTTTTTATGGTGGAAAATTTTTCTTTCTTCATTGATGTTTCATTCGTTCGATTCGTCATAGCACGTACAAAAGCGAGTATGCCCCGATCGCGCCGAGAACGGCGATGGCAAGGAAGAGAATGACGATACGGTTTTCGCTATAGCCTTTTTTTTCGAGATGATGATGAAAGGGGGCCATAAGGAACAATCGTTTCTTCGTTATTTTATAGTATATTACTTGCAAAATGTCGGAAATGCCCTCCCATTCAAATACGATACAAAGCGGGAGAAGCACCAGAGGCTCTCCCAGTAAGAAGGCACTGCCGGCGATCATGGCGCCGAAAAAAAGCGATCCTGTATCTCCCATGAAGATGCGGGCGGGATTGGCATTGAAAAAGAGAAATCCGATACCGATTCCCGAAAGCAGGGCGGCGGGAATATAAAGCGAATTGATGGTCAGGAGCGTTGCCGATGCGGCATAGAAAAAACCGCTGACTGCACTGACGGTTGTACACAATCCGTCGATACCGTCGGAAAGATTGGCGCAATTAACAATGCCGAGCAGTAAAAAAAGCATGATGAAATCGTAAGCAAAGCCAAGATCTACCGTAACGCCGCTGAACGGGATCGAAATGAAGGTGGAAAGACCGCCGTATCGATGCATAGCAAAGAGAAAAATCGCACCTGCGCCGCTTTGCAGTATGATTTTTTGTCCGGGAGAGAGTCCTTCGTTTCTATGCTTTTTGAATTTGGTCAGATCGTCTATCATACCGATCAGTGCGTTAAGGAGTGCATAAACAAAGAGAAAGAGGAGCGGAATGACATCTTGAATTTTTGTGGATAAAAGCGCTGTCAGGATGCCGCCCACGGGGAGAGCGATAATTGGAAACAGGATGCCGCCCATCGTGGGAGTTCCTTCTTTGCTCTTGTGCCAGCGCGGGCCGATTTCAAGTATCTTCTGCCCGAATTTTTTTCTTGCTAATATCGGAAACAGAATTCTTGTTCCTGCTGCGGTCAGGATCGTCGTCACGATGAGCGGTATGAAAAAGAAAGAGAAGAGCTTCATTTTTTTCCGCCTTTCGTAAAAAGTGTATCGATCCACGCTTCGGCGTGCATAGCGCGCGATGCTTTGATGAGCAGAATGTCGCCTTTTTGCAGTTTTTGGAGTAGTTCCGCAGGCTCCTCGGACAAGCACCCGTTGAACTGTTTTTCTTTCGCTCCCCGAAGCAATGCGCTGCTATGGTTGCCGTAGGCAAAGATACCGTCGATCGGCAATTCTCCGAATACTCCGCCGATTTCCCGATGCATGCTTTCGCTGTATTCTCCCAGCTCCAGCATGTCACCGAGCAGGGCATACGCATGGGCGCCGGGACAGTTTCCGCGAAGAACACGCAATTGCTCGGCGGCGGCACGCATAGATTCGGGAGAAGCGTTATAATAGTCTTTAATGACCGTAATACCGTTGATGTTCTCCGTTTCTCCGTGAAGCGGAAGTGGGTGGTAACGGCGGAGACCGCAAGAAACGGCATCTTCATGCAGTCCGATACGCGTTGCTGCCGCGATTGCCAAAGCAGCATTATATGCCATATGCCTGCCGCTTGCGGAGATCGAGACATCCTTATAGATATTGTGTTCGTTTTTTACCGTAAAATGCGTTCTTTGGGTGTCGGTTCGTATGGCGTACACGGAAAATGCATCCTCCGCATTTTTTGAAAGACGTTTTATCTCGCAGGAAAGGTGCATGCTTTGTGACGGTTCTACGCCGATTCCGAGGAAAAGTGTGCTTTGGACTCCCATACCTTCGGCAATTTCAAACTTTGCTTTCCGCACGTTGTCAATACTGCCGAACATTCCGATGTGTGCGTGTCCGATCGCCGTAATGATGCCGATGTCAGGCATTAAGAAGCGTGAAAGTACGGCAATATCGCCCATATGTCGCGCGCCGGCTTCTGCGACGAGAATCTCGCATTGCTCGGGCATGGACAGGACGGTCAGGAGAATGCCGATCTCGGTATTATAGTTGCCTTCGCTGACATGTATGAGAAAGTGTCCCGACAAAAGTGCGCGGAGCATTTCCTTGACACTGCTTTTTCCGACACTCCCCGTGACAGCGATCGTTTTGGGAGCGACCTCTTCCTTGTATTGCCTTGCCCATCTTGTAAGGTGAGAAAGTCCGTTGGTAGTGATTGCATGAGCGGCACCGCGTAAAACGGCTTCCGAGAGGAAATTTGCGCCGTTTTCTTTTTCGCCCGTAAGCGCGACAAAAATATCGTTTTCCTCGACTTCGCGAGTATCGGTCGTAAGGTAGAGGGCAGGAACTTCGCGGTAGATTGTTACATCATTGCCAAATCGTGCGCGGCATTCATCCGGTGTCAACGGGCGCGCGAGCTTAATCCGCATAGGATTGTTTTCCTCCGTTCTTCTTTTGCAGATATTCCGTTACGATCGAACGTTCATCGAATGTGTGCATACCGCTTTGATCGATCTCGTATGTTTCGTGACCTTTTCCGACAAGCAAAACAAGATCGTTTTCTTCTGCGATGTCGAGCGCATGACGAATGGCAGCCTTACGGTCGGGAATAACACATATATTTTGGTATTTTCGGATGCCGCTTTGTATTTCCGTCAGAATATCCCGAGTTGCTTCGCTGCGGCTGTTGTCGGCGGTAAGAATGATAATGTCGGCATATTTTTCCGCAATATTTCCCATAGCAGCACGCTTATGCTTATCACGGTCGCCGCCGCAGCCAAAGAGGAGAATGAGCCGTCCGCAAGTCAGTGGACGCGCAGCCAGGAGAAGATTTTTGAGCGCGTCAGGGGTATGTGCATAGTCGATCATAACCTGAAATCCAACAGAAAAACGGCTATTATCCAGTGTTTCCATTCTTCCTGAAATCATACTCATGTCGCGATAACAGCGTTTGATATGAAGTGGGGGAACATCGAGAAGGAGAGCTGCTGCAGCGGCAAAAAGAGAATTGTAGACCATAAAAGCCCCGGGAAGCGGCAGATGCAGGCGGAACGCACAGCTCGGTGCAAGGAGCGTGTAATCAGCAACACAGCCAAAGGTCAATTCTGCGGCATTGAAATCTGCATTTTCAAGGATGCCGGCTGTGTATACTTTGCCTTTTGCGTAACGAAGCATTCGCTTTCCTGAGGCATCGTCGATGTTGATCAGCGATACTTTTGCAGAGGCAAAAAGCCTTGCCTTGGCTAAAAAATAGGCTTCCATTGTACCGTGAAAGTCCAGATGCTCAGGTGAAAGATTGGTAAAAACGGCAAGGGAAAAGCTGATCGGCGCGACACGTTCAAGCATCAATGCCTGGGACGAGACCTCCATAATAACATGTGTCACACCGCAATCCGCGATCCGCTTCAACAGGGGATATAAAACGTGCGGCTCGGGTGTCGTCATGGTACGGGTATCGGGATCCCGCTCCTCGATTTGTCCGTCTATCACCGTATGCACCGTTCCGATCAATGCCGTTTTTATACCGGCAGAGCTGACAACGCGGTATAGCATTTCGGCAGTGGAGCTTTTTCCTGCCGTTCCCGTAATACCGATGACCGATAGCTTCTTTTCCGGGCTTCCCGCCAGTCGACTATACATAAATGCAAGTGCTTTGTGAGGGGAAGAAACGAAGAAAACGGGGATGTTTTTCAAAGATTCGGGGATTTTTGCATCATTTTCCACAACCAAAGCCGAGGGAACTGCGGAGCTTTCCGAAAGCAGCCGCAATGCGTTGTGCTTGCGTCCCGGAAGGGCTACGAAAACCTCGCCGTTTTTCATTTTTCGTGTATCTGATGCAATGCCGATGACGGGAATCTCGGCGGCATTGTCATGGGTGCTGTATTCGTGCGGATAAAGTAGATCCGAAAGCTGCATGAGTGTTCCTCTTTTCTAAAAAACCTAAAAGCGGCAGAAAGCGTCCGCTGCTTTCAATCCGTGTCTTTTGTATGCAGCATCGTTATTGTAACGATGCTGCCGATTTTGATCCGTGTTCCCGCCGCCGATGACTGTGCGGTGACGGTGGCATTACTGCTGAAAGTATTGCTTGTCGCTCCTCTGAAGAGGACGTTCAAGCCGAGAGTGGACAATATACGGTTAGCTTCATCGGCGCTTTTTCCGATCAGCAACGGCATGGTGACATAATCCTCTGCGCCTGTGTCTTCCGTATATAAAATGACACGACCGCTTTGCACGTATATCTTACTTCCTTTGTCGGGTGTCTGACGGATCACCCGATCGCCATTGCCAATCACGAGATAGTCGATCCCGTTTTGGGCAAGGGATTTTCGGGCTTCCGATAGTGTCATGTCTGTATAATTTTCTACGGCTACGGTTTTTTCACTCGTAAGGTAAGACGGTTCATAGCCGAGATAGGGAAGAACGTCTTCCATGAATGCGCCAACGTAAGGCGCAGCCGTCATACTGCCGTACTTGTTTTGGCAGCTCGGTTCGTCGACGATCACGATCACTGCGATCTCAGGATCGTTTGCCGGCGCAAAGCCGACACAGGAGCCAATACGCAGATAGGAATTTCCGTTTGTATCGAGAATATCAAACTTTTCGCTTGTACCGGTTTTTGCGGCAATTTCATAGCCCGCTACGTATGCATTCTTTGCACCGCCTTCTCCCGAAACGCCGCCTTCCAGCACTGTGCGGAGCGTTTTGCAGGTTTCTTCGCTGAATATGCGTTCTTTTTGCGGTGCTTGATAGCTTTCTGCAACTTTTCCGTTGACATCCGTAGCGTAGTCAAACAGATGGGGAGTGACCGAGTAGCCGCCGTTTGCCACTGCACAAATTGCCGCAAGGTGGGCGATGGGAGTTACCTTAAAGCGTTGGCCGAAGGAGGTGGTGGCAAGCTCGGTCGTACCGAGACCTTCCTTCGTATGGAAGATGCCTTTGGCCTCGCTCGGCAAATCCACCCCTGTTTTTTCGAGATATCCGAGTCGCTCGAAATATTCGTAAAAGCGTTCGCTGCCGATACGCTCGGCAACCTGCATCATAACGGGGTTGCAGGATTGCTGAAGCCCCTCTGCAAAGGTCAATGTACCGTGTCCGCCGCGCTTGTGACAAGAAATATTATAGCCGCCGACACGATAGTAGCCGGGGCAGGAAAAGGTTTCGTCCAGTCTGACAACGCCGCATTCGAGCGCAATGGCACAGGTCAGAATCTTGAAGGTGGAACCGGGTTCGTACAGTTCGCTTAACGGTTTGTTGTTCCAGGTTTCGTACAAGAGCTGGCTTTTATAATTTTTGTATTCGGTGCTGCCTTCGGTATAACCGGATGCGATCAGCTTGCTTTGCGAGTATTCGTTCAGGGTATAAGGGTTGTTGAGATCGTAGGCGGGTAGCGTTGCCATGGCGAGAATGGCTCCCGTATTGACGTTGATGGCGATGCCTGTGACACGGTTTTGCGCATTGGCGTTGATCAGTGCTTCTGACAACTCGTGCTCCAGCTCGCGCTGTATATAAGCATCGATGGTTGTGGTGATGGAAAGACCCGGGGTAGGCTCCGTATAGCCTGCGTATCCGTTTTCGAGCACCTTGCTTGTGGCATCGCGCGCGGTTATGTACTGTCCGTCCTCGCCTGTCAATAGCCGGTCGTAATAGCTTTCCAGACCGAAAAGCCCTTGATTGTCGCTCCCGGTGAAGCCGATAAGATGCGATGCAAAATCGCCGTAGGGATAGTAACGTGTCGTGGTTGCTTCTGCGTGGATCATACTTGTAAGCTGTTTTTCCTTGGCGAAACGAAGCACGGCGTCCTTCTCTTCATTGCTGACCTTTCGTTTGATCGTTTCGTCCATGTGCGTTGTCTTCAAGGTCTTTTCATAAAGCGCATCACTGTCGAGGGACAGAATCTCTGACAAGCCGTCAGCAATTATTCTGCCGTAATCTATACCGTCTTTTCTGCTTTTTGAAGCAACGTCTACGGGGGAAATAAATATTCGCCAAACGGTTACATCGGTTGCAAGCAGTACGCCGTTTGCATCATAGATGTTGCCGCGAGGCGCGCGCAGTACGGAGCCTGCTGTGATCTGGCGGATCACTTTTTCCTGATATGACTGATAGCCGAGAACCTGCAGACTGAATATGCGTAAGAGTACGGAAACAAGGACAACAGTAAAGATTAAGGATAAGAGTCTTGTGCGCTTTACGGTGGTAACACGCGGTTCTTTTTGTATTGTTGCTTCGCGGTAGGTATGATTTTTCACGGTGTTCTCCAAACAAAAAAAGAAATATAGCGACAGGTTGCCCTATCGCTATATTCTATGGAAAAAGAAAAGGGAATAGTACCTTCAGTCCTCAAAAGCCGTACAAAAATCGGTGTAAGCAGCCGAAAAGACCGTTTGATCCTCGGTGGCTGCAGCGCCGCTGCTTGCATTCAGGAGATCTACATCAATGGATGTGATGGAAAACGCCGTGGCATTATGGGACTGTTCCGCAGGGAGAGAGACCATGCGGTAGAGAGCAAAGGAAATACAAAGGAAGACGCCGATCATTAAAAAACAGGCAAAAATCTTGGAGAACAGGGAGAAGCGATCCTTTGTAGGACGTGCAGCTGCGGATGTGGCAAGAAAAGCAGCTGAAAGTTCGGTGTCTTCTTCGGAGAATGCGGTTGCAGAGGCGTTGACGGTTCTTGTTTGTATGGACGCCTGCAGCATGCGCTCTCCAAGGGTAGCATCACCACTGTCGCAGAATCTGGAACGAAGACGAGCATAAAGAAGGTTGTTTTGGGACATATTCTTAGGAAGTCTTTCGGCGGTAGTCATGTTGCTTTCTCCTTGTTACATTATATTTTTTCGGCAATTCGCAGCTTTGCGCTTCGCGAACGAGGGTTTTCTGTCATTTCTTTTTCGGTGGGGAGGATCGGTTTTTTATTGATCAGCCGCGCAGTAGGTCTTTTACCGCACACACAGACCGGAAAATCGCGCGGACATGTACAACCCGATAAAAAGCCGTTGTAGGTTTCTTTGACAATACGGTCTTCCAGCGAGTGGAAGGAGATGATCACACAACGTCCGCCGGAGGTTGCGGCGTTCATTGCGGCGCGGATCGCGGGAGCGATTGCGGAGAGTTCTCCGTTTACTTCAATGCGGATGGCTTGAAAGCTTCGTTTTGCGGGGTGCGGTCCATCGATACGGTTTGCTTTGGGAATGGCTGATTTTATAATATCGGACAATTCAAAGGTCGTTTCGATCGGCTTTTTCATACGCTCCTCGACGATGCGAGCGGCAATGCGCGGGGCAAAGCGTTCTTCGCCGTAATCGAACAGTATACGCTTGATCTCGCTTTCGGGATAGTTGTTAACGACCGCGTAAGCATTCAAAGGAGAGGAACGATCCATGCGCATGTCAAGCGGGGCATTGTGGTTGTAGGAAAAACCGCGATCGGGTGTGTCGAACTGATAAGAAGAACATCCCAGATCCATCAGAACTCCGCCGACAGGATAGAGGGCGTGCTCACGGATGACATGTTCAAGCTCCGAAAAGTTTGCGTGAACGAAGGTGATTTTATCAAGAAAAGGGGAGAGACGTTTCTTTGCCGCATCGAGCGCATCCTCGTCACGGTCGATGCAGATGAGCTGACTGTTTTCACCGAGGCGTTTCGCAATCTCATAGGAATGCCCGCCGCCTCCGGTCGTGCAATCTACGTAGGTAAAACCGTTCTGTATATGTAAGCCCTCGATGCATTCATCAAGGAGCACCGAAACGTGATGGAAGGGGAGAGAATACATTTTTTTACAAACCAAGCTCCTTAAATTTATCTTCGAGAGCGGCAAGGTCGATATCGGCTTCGCGCTGTGCCCACACGTCTTCATTCCAGATTTCCACGTGGTCACCCGCACCGACAACAACGACGTTCTTGCCAAGATCGGCATATCCGATCAAAAAAGCAGAGAGGACAACGCGTCCGTTGCTATCCGGAGTTGCATCTATTGTTTTCGGAAAAATAAACTGCTTGATCTTACCGGCGATGGAATCGGGCTGTGCATGCAGCTTGTCCTTCAGTTCCTGCCAGCCTTCCTTTGAGTAGACGACCAAGGCTTTTTCAAGTTTTCGTGTAATGTAGAAGGTGCTGCCGAGCTCTTCACGCAGCTTTGCGGGGATGAAAAGTCTGTTTTTTGCGTCCAGGGTGTGGTGATATTCGCCGTAAAAATCCATGACTTTTCTCCCTTCTGTGCAATTTTGTGGGATCATGTGTGAATCCATTGTTTCTTGAAGCCACTTTGTGTAACAACGCTCCACTTCGCCCCACTTTGAGTATATTATAAACCACCCAAAAAGAAAATGCAATAGGTTTTTGAAATTTTTTTTATTTTTTTATATATTATAACGAAAAAAATCTTGAATCCATTACTATTTTGTATGTAATGCAGAGAAAAGGTCGAATTTTGGTAGAATTGTTTCCGGGGACCTGTTGGTGGCAAGCTTCTATCTTTGCTTTTTGTGAAAAGCTGCGCGAAAAAGAAAACCAAATAAAAATATTGTAAAAAATATAAAAAGATTGCCTTTACTACTTCACATTTTGAAAATAATGTGTTATAATATTTAAAAATATGATTAAGCATTAAGGGGAACAGGGATACCATGTCGTTTATCAGTGCTTGGTTTACGGGTGAAAAACGTCCGGGAACTCCTGCATATCGTAAAAAGATGGCAAAGGAGCTGCACGGTCTTGCCATAAAATATGTGACCGAGCGCAACGAGGACAACGACGATGTCATCGGTCACGGCGGGTCTCTTACCGTCAGAGGAGATGAGTTCCTGGTTTTTGCATCGGGTGATGTCATTTTCAGAACGTCTGTTTCCAAGATGGATGTGAGTTTTCTCATGTCGGGGGACGGTGCCGTTATTACAGCTCCGGATTATGGCAAAAACGGTGAGATTCGCAGCATCATCGTGCATTTTGTTTATCACAGGAAATAAAAGGAGCCATTATGGGAATTTCGGATTTTGTGAGCGGTGTTGTGCATGCCGTCTTTCCTAAGACTACGCCTTACACCTCTGCCGTCATTCTCGCAGGCGGTGTCGGGAGCCGTATGATGTCGCCCGACGGGAAAACGAAACAGCTGCGAGAGATCTGCGGCGTTCCCGTGATCATCCACACGTTGCGTGCATTTGATGCCTGTCCTCATATCCGCGAAACGGTTCTGGTCGTGCGTGAGGAGGAAAAAAACGAATTGTCGCGCTTGATCCTACTGCATGGGATCCAAAAGGTTTCGGTGATGGTTACAGGCGGTAAGACACGAAAGGATTCGGCTTTGCAGGGCTTTCTCGCCATATCTAAAAAGGCAAAATTTGTGGCGATACACGATGCGGCGCGCTGCCTTATTCGCTCTGACGATATTACGCGTGTCGTCGTTGCTGCGCATGCCTATCGTGCGGCGACAGCCGCATCTCCTGTCGTGGATACGGTAAAAACGGTTACCGAGGATGGCTTCATCGAAAAGACGCTTCCGCGCGACGGTCTCGTATACGCTGCGACACCGCAGGTCTTTCAGACCGATCTTTACCGTGCGGCGGTTTATACAGCCGAAAAGGACGGACTTGATGTAACCGACGACAATATGTTGCTTGAGCATATCGGACAGACCGTAAAGGTAGTGGATTGCGGATTCGAAAATTTCAAGATCACATCCGAGTCGGATCTGTATCGTGCGGAAATTATTCTACGAAAGAGAGAAAACGGCAATGCGACCTGACATTCGCATCGGGCACGGATACGATGTTCACCGTTTGGTTGAAAACAGAGAATTATATCTCGGAGGCGTCAAGATCCCATATGCCTTGGGGCTTTTGGGGCATTCAGATGCTGACGTTTTGCTTCACGCATTGATGGATGCTATGCTGGGGGCGGCGGCAATGCCGGATATCGGCAAGCTGTTTCC
>JAZLAP010000260.1:0-6641 GCA_045613265.1 Eubacteriales bacterium
ATTACCTCTTCACTCTTCACTCTTCACTTTTCACTAAAAACGCTCCCGTGAATTTTGAAGTAATAGGTAATAGTGAAGAGTTAAAAAGTGAAAGTTACATTGGTTCGGATAGCTCTCAAGTTAGCCCACCAATGTTTCAAAAATGAGAAAAGCCAGATAGTGCAAGGATTATTTATTTGCTCCTTGCACTATCTGGTTTTTTTGAGTTTTTTTGTTTTTTCAAATTTGGTATTTTACAACTATATATGGCATGAAAATTTCAAATTTGAGATGAGTTTGCAACATGTTTTGCAACAGAGAAAGTTATTTAAATAACTCCTTGTAGAAGGAGTCGATTTTTTCGGCAACTATTCTTTGAAATTCGTCGAAGGTTTGCTGATAGTTGCCTTTCATTACGATTGGGCTGGACCATCCGCCGCGCTCTTGCATATATTTGTCGGGAATGCCAAATATAAGACTTACAGAGGCGGCAAAGTGGCGGAGTTCGTGAAAGGAACAGTATGCAAGGTCTTTGTGTCGCAAGAGATGCCTGCGAAAACTGTGCGATAATTTGTCGGGTGTCGTATCAAGGATAAATTCGCTTTTTCTCTCTTTTTTGTTAATTAATATTTGTATGTATGTATGGTGGTATTTGTATATATCGTTCTCGTGTTTCTGTTTTTGGGTCTTTAACGTGTGTGGTTTGGTTTGCGTATACCATTGAACGTTGCAATAAAAATGTCAAGAATTTGCTTTCTGTTTGATTTTGGGCTTTAAAACACCGTTTTTCTTTGTTTTTTCTCTATTCTTAATGAGATAGCCCCTTGTTTTATTTCGTGAAAAAAGACGTCCTTACCACTCGTCCTCCGGAATTTCGTTTTGATCCTCGATCGGATAAAGCGTGTACTCGCGCCATACGCCGTATTCGATATCAAGCGACCTTTTATACGGCACCAGAACGTCAAAATCTCCGCCCATCAGATCGGGGTTTTGCCGCATCGCCGCCGTTTCAAGATAATATCCGTTTGCCTCGTCCCACTCGTAGCGGCAGGCAACCTTGATACGGTAGTACTCACAGTGCTCTTTATCCGATTCGATCACTGAGTAGCCCCACGGCGAATGGTAGATCGAATAGAACATCCTTCGTAATTCACGCGTTCTTGGATCCTCGTAGTCGCCATCCGCCAGAGAGATCGAAAAATGCGCAACGCAAGACACGAGCACGTTGTCCATCCATTCCTCGGAGGTGCATTGGTTGTGACCGTACATCATCAGACGCAGGTTGCCGTACTTGTTCCCTGCCGTTTTCACGTACTCCCAATCACTAAAGCTGCCACCGTTGACAACGTCATTGCCGTCATAATAATGCGAACCGACGTAGATATGCCGATAGGATTGCAGCTCCTCGATCACACCTTCAAACCATGCAACGCGATCGGGATCCTTCTCAAGCGATGCGTAGGCAACGGTGTCGTGCGACATATAATAGGAGTAGCGCGGACCGAGCGCAACGTTGCCCGCTTCATCAAGCTGCTCGTCATAGGAATAGCTGTCGAGAATGATAAGCGCGGCATCCTTTTCGGGAAATTCGATCACGTAGTCCATCTCTCCCGCATCGCCGATGTGCGAAGGCTCGGTGAGATCGCCGTTTTCGTCGTACTTCGGTCCGAAGCAATCGCGCCACATGTCGTCGGTGTAGGCGTCGTGATTCCCCGAAGCCACGTAATACGGAATACCGTTTGCCGTCAATTGATCGAGAAACTGCGTTTTCACCTGATAGATGCAGTCGTATTCGCTTTGGTAGAATACGTCGAACATGTAATCCTTCCAGCTGTCCCAACGGTTTTCACCCGATTCAAACGCGTCGGTTTCGGGATCGTAAAAGCAATTGACCGTATACTGCGTATAAAAATACTGGAACGGCTTATCGTTGTTGCCGATGTCGCCGAGGATCAGAACGGCGTCCACGGGCTTCTTTTCGTGCTCGGCAAGAATGCCGTCGATGAACAGCTGCATTCTCTCCTCGGACGAATAGCCGTGCGCGGCTTCCAGATTGATATAGGGACTGTTGTAGGCGTTGGTTCTGCCGCTTGTGTAGTGAATGTCACCGACGGCAAACACGCGCAGCCCATCCTCGGTCTCGATCAATTCGTGCTCGGAATTGCTTTCCGTTTGGCTTTCACTCTCGCTTTCAAGCTCGGATTTGCTTTCACTTTCACCTTCGTTATCCGTACAGCCGTAAAGACCGCACAGCATGGAGAAAAGCAGTAAAAATGCCAAAAGTCTTATGAATCGTTTCATTGATTTTTCTCCTTCGTTTTGATGGTTTTATGTATTCTGTCAGCGAACACACCGATCCGATAGTATTGTACCATAAATGGTGGTCGCGTGTCAAGTATTTTCCAAATATACTCTACATACTCTCCGCTTGCAACAAAGAAAATCACCACCCGAAACGCCCCGTAAAGACCTCCTCGTGAAAATCCGTCAAAATGCAAAGAACAGGATAACGCGAATCGCGTTTCCTGTTCTTTGTAAACTTAAGTTTGCTTTTTAATCAATGATTGTATCTTCAAGATTGCATTCCGCAGAAACGGAAATGTCAACCGTCACCTCTGCGGGATGGCTTACCGAAAGGAAGAGCTTATCGTTTTCACGCTTCCACGCAACCGTCACTCTCCCCCATTTTGTATCGTAATGCGCATTGGAAAAATCGAGAGTTTTTATAAAAACGGGCGAAACGCGAATGCGATTCGGTGATACAATCTCGATGCCGCCTACCACCTTCATCAGCCAATGAACAACGCTTCCGAACACGGGATGGCAGTGTGAGCCGACAAGATTCTCGTCGAGATCGAAAAACTCGGGCAGCGCCGTCAAGTCCTTTGACAAAAGGAATTTGTACGATGGGAATTCGTCCTGCATAATGAGCTTATACGCAAGCTCACTCTCGCCGCAAGCCGTAAGAACGTCGAAAAGAACGCGAAGTCCCGTGTAACCGCAGGTAAAATGGTCACCGTCCGCATGAATTTTTTCAACGAGACGTTGGTACGCCAACGGAAGCTCGCTGTCGTCGAACATACCGCAGGAGATAGCGTACGCCTGTCCCGTTTGTGTCAGATGCACACCGTCGTCATCCTCTCTTCCCACAACCGTCATCTCCGAGAGATCGCAAAGAGAATTACGGAACGCCGTCCGCAGCTCCTTATATACCCCGTCAACGTATGCCGCCGCCTCGTCCATACCGACAATGCGGAAAAGCATGCCTGCCGTTTTGGCGATATCTATCGCTGAGAGCGTATCGGTCACGGCAAGGCTTGCCGTAACGTCGTATCGTGTAGGACATGTGCCCGGCGGACACCAATCACCGAGTCCGAATCGAAGCACACCGTCCCCGTCGCGCAGTGTCATCACGTAGCGGAGATAGCGCAGGATCGTGTCGGCGCTCTCGCGAATACAATCGGTATTGCCGCAGTAGCGGTAAAGCTGGTACGGGATCTCGGTGATGATGCGCGCCCACGTAGGCCCTATGTAGTACTGATATCCCCAGGTTCCCGTCGGTACAACACCGGGGATCTCCCCGTTTTCCTGCTGTGCCGCCCGAATACCGCGCATCCACTCCTCATAATTCCGTTCAAGATCAAAGAAGAGCATCGTATAAGGCATGGAAGCGGCGCCGTCTCCCGTCCACCCCATTTTTTCTCTGTGCGGACAATCGGTAAAATGGTGATAATAGTTTGCTTTTACGGTATTAAGTGCCATATCGACGATACGGTTCAAGGCTTGATCGGATGTCGAAAGCGCCGCAATCTCCTCTGTAGCAGAAGACATCAGCCTATAGGTAAGAAGCGATTTCGTTGCCTGCTTCTCCGTGATTCCCGTAACGCGCGCATAACGGAAGCCGAAATAGGCGAACGTCGGCATATATTCCTCGACACCGCCACCGCGCGCCGTATAGGTCACGCTCTGCATATAGCCCTCAAAATAAAAATCGTGATGCGGAATACGGAAGATCAGATTTTCCTGATCGAATTTTCCGTCGAGTAGCCGTTCGAAATGATCGATCTTGATGCGCTGCCCTGCAGTTGCCTCGATCGACAGATGAAGGACGCCCGCGGAATTGATGCCAAAATCGTAAATATAACTGCCGTCTTCGGCGGATATAATTGAAATCGGCTCGCGCTCAGCATAGACGCAGATAGGAGCAATGCTTGCCGTCCGAAGCGCGCCGCGCGGCGGTTTGACGGGGATAGCGGTATCCCATGCACTATCATCAAATGCGGGCATATCCCAACCGTCAATCAAAAGACGTGCATCATAATGTTCCCCGAGGCGGTAATCGTCAAACGTAATGGGCGACGGATACACCTTCACCGTTTCATCGGATGTGAAAAAGAGGTGTCCACCGTTTCCGCTTGCGCAAAAATCAAAGCTGATGCTCGGCACACCGATCCACGGTGCAATATGAAAATCCCATACGGCACCGCCGATGTTGTTCTGCAATCCGTTCCCGAGCAAAACGCCAACAACATTTTTCCCCTTCACAAGATACGGAAGAAGATCATAGGTGTCATAATAAACGTAATGATCGGGATTGGAAAGATACGGCGACAACGCCCCTTTCGTAATGTCTTTGCCATTCACCGTCAGCACGTAAAAACCCGCCGCCGCGATCCTGAAGGTCGCCGCAGTCGGTGCAAAATCAAGAAAAAACGCCTTACGGAAAAGCGGCGCGGGTATATGCTTTTCAAAGCGATTTCTTTCCTTTGTTCCTGCAATAAAGTGTTGCATCATAAAGCGTCTCTCCGTATTGAAAATAGTCAAAAGAGGGAATAAACCACACGACATCTATTTAGAAAACTATATCATTTTCTTATGCGTTTGTCAACATCATTTCAAAAAAACATTCTAAAATTGCAGTAATGAGCAATTTTTTACGATTATCGATCTCATAAGCGCGCCTCTCGTCGGAAAAAGGCAGGTAAGAAAAAGATACGAAAAAGGAGCAAACGAAAGCGCTGCTTACAAACGCGTAAAAAATAAAGATATGGATAAATCTTTCCTTTTGTTTTTTTAACGGCTATGTTTATATAGACAATACTTATTTTAGCTCATACGTGCGGAAGCAAAAAAAGAGGAAGCATCCGTCAAACAGATGCTTCTATTGAATACCGAGGGCCGTGAGCAGTCTTGCCGTTTCCGATACATCGTTATCGGATGCAGACATATTCAGATCGATCTCTTTCCTTGCGCGGCGAATGCCGCCGCAGAAAAGGAATCTGCCCCAACGGCGTATCTGATACAGAGGGAACATACGGGGATGCTTGCGAAGCGAGGGATAGGTAGCCGCAACCTCATCATACGGTGCAAACAGACGGGACAGAAGGTATCCGAGCTTACCGCCGCGCTTGATCTGTCCAACAATCGTTCGTTTTTTCATATTGCTGTACATACCGCCCGAAAGAAAGAGAAAACGTTCGGTCATCGCGGTGATCTCGGTCGGTTGACCGTCGCTAAACCAAAGTGCCGCCAACGCCTCGGCTTCCGCGGCAAAACGAAGCGCCCCACCTTCTGCAAGCAAGGCATCCGTTTCCTTACGATCAAGCAATTCTTTTTGCAAAAACAAATACAGATCGAGATACGGACGGATACCGCCGCCGCCGTTAGAGAAATGGCGCATCATATGGTTGATATGATGGTAGTAAAAATACGGTAACGGCATAGATAGCTCAAACGGTCTTTCGTCCACGGGGATCGCCACGTCAAAGACACGCGCAAGCACAGGATCCTTGTCCGCAGGCGAATGTGTCAAGCAGTAATGAAGTTCAAAATGGACGCCGCTTTCAGAGTGAAAGGAAAGATCGTGCGGTCCGCGTGTTCCAACCGTATAGCCATTTTCGGACAAAACGGAAGCCGCTTTATCCAGCATACTTTCACGCACGAGAACGTCGATATCACAACTCGTTCTGTAATACGGCTCCGGATAATAGGCACGCATCACGGTACCCTTCAGTGGAATATATTCGATCTCTGCCGTCCTGAAAAGCGCCGTGATCCGCTCGTATTCATAGCGGAGACGCTCGTAACGAAAGAGCGCCAATACCTCTGCCTCGGCAAAGGGATCGTATGCTGCGCCGTCTGTTTTTCCGAGGCGACGGAGACCGACCGCACACAAATGTGCAACGTCGTACCGTTTCGCAAAGCGATAAATGAGCGAAAGACGATCATCGCTCGGCAGTTCTCCTTCGCCGCTGAATGCCGCACGAACGAGCGAAACCGTCTCCCTCGAAAGGGAGAGAATTTCTTCCTCTTTCAACGCCGTCACCGCCTTTCATAACCTTTTGTGCTTTTGTGCTTTTTTACTTCGATTATATTAACGTCGAATCCCAGACGTCAATGTCGCTGTCCTGGAAGACGGATTTCAGCTTTCTGCGTACTGCCTTCTTGTCAACGTCCTTTTTAAGGATCGCCTGCAGAAATCCGCCGCCGCCCGCACCGCACACCAGCTTGCCGTCGATAAATTCCTCGATACTGGCGAAGATCTGGTCGATCAGCGTGTTGGTCGAGCCGCCATCCACCTTCTGCGACAGCTCCCAATGATAATCCATGAGCTTTGCAAAAGCATCTACGTTACCACGCTCCAGCTCAAAGCGCATCAGCGC
>JAZLAP010000261.1:0-9234 GCA_045613265.1 Eubacteriales bacterium
CGAATTTTCGCTTATAACGGAAGGCAAGCAGAGTGTTCGCACCCGTATCGACACGGAATACAACGTTGCCGCCGCGACCGCCGTCACCACCATCGGGGCCGCCCGCCGCAACAAATTTTTCGCGGTGGAAGGAGACCGCACCGTCACCGCCGTTGCCTGCCTTGATATAAATTTTTACGTTATCGACAAACATCAGACTCCGTCTCCCTTCTCACCCTTCTGGCGGATCACGATCTTGATCGGCGTACCGTGAAAGCCGAAGGTCTCACGGAGACAATTCTCGATATATCGCTGGTAGGAAAAATGAAACAGCTCCGCGCTGTTGCAGAATATCACAAAGGTCGGCGGTGTAATATCCGACTGCGTCATATAATAGATCTTCAATCGTCTGCCTTTGTCCGACGGCGGCTGAACACGTGTTACGGCATCCGACAAAAGGTCATTCAGTACACCCGTTGAAATACGTTTTCTCGCTTCGTCATAGACCTCGTTTATCATCGCATACAAATTCTGTACACGCTGACCGGTCAGAGCGGACAAAAAGACGATGGGGGCATACGGCATATAGGAAAGTGCCGTGCGGATCTTGTCGGTATACGCTTTTACTGTCCCGTTATCCTTCTCGACGATATCCCATTTATTGACGGCAATGATGACCGCCTTTCCTGCCTCGTGTGCAATACCCGCAATATGCTCATCCTGCTCGGTAATTCCCTCTTTTCCATCGATCAGAAGGATGCAAACATCGGCGCGCTCGACCGCCATATGCGCACGAAGCACGCTGAACTTTTCAATGCGATCCTCAACCTTGCTCTTTCTGCGAATACCTGCAGTATCAATAAAATTATAACGGCCGTATTCATTTTCAACCGGCGTATCGACAGCATCGCGTGTCGTACCGGCAATGTTCGAAACGATAAGACGCTTTTCACCAACCATGCGGTTAATGATCGAGGACTTTCCCGCATTCGGCTTGCCGATCACGGCGACACTGATAGTGCCTTCATCCTCGTTGTCGTCACCCGTATCGGGGCAAAGCTCAAAAATGCGGTCAAGAAGATCGCCGCTTCCACTACCGTGAAGCGCAGAAATCGCCATAGGCTCTTCCTCAAACCCCAGCTCATAAAATTCATAAAAGGCAAGCGGCGGTTCTCCCACACTATCTGCTTTATTGATACACGGGATCACGGGCTTTCCGCTCTTTTTCAGCATAACGGCGATCTCACGGTCATCGGCAACAAGACCTGCACGAACATCGCATAAAAACAGAATGACGTCGGCTGTGGCAATGGCGATCTCTGCCTGATCCTTCATTTGCGACAGAATGATATTATCGGTTTTTGGCTCGATACCGCCCGTGTCGATCAAAACGAAATGCTTGTTACACCACTCTCCCTCACCGTAAATACGGTCGCGGGTAACACCGGGCGTATCTTCTACGATAGATCGACGCTCTCCGATCAGTTTATTGAACAACGTGGACTTGCCGACATTCGGTCGTCCGACAATGGCTACGATTGGTTTCGACATAAATACCTTCTTTCTACGGGTATCTCAGATAGAATGCTTGAAAATCGTCTCAAGGAAAGCATACCCGTCGGATGCGGCAGGCGTGATCTTGACCTTCAAATCGGAAGAAAGCTCAGAAAGTGTCATACCGCAAAGAAAACGCTCCTCTTCATTTCTGAGGCAAGCTTCGGATATCAAAAGCTCCTCACCGAGCGACTTTCCTTTTAGCTGCTCCCGATAATCCTTACCGGTAAGAAGTCCTGCCACCGTCACGCTTTCTCCAAAGAAATGATTGACAATTTCGTACACGCGCAGCGTGATGTTAGGAAATGCTTCGTGTATTTTTTCGGCAACAGCAGAAAAAAAGGGATACGCCGCCGTACCGGTAGCAACCGATACCGTTCGTTTAACAGTTGTAAATGCGGCATTTCCGCGAATATCCTCGATGGCACGCAAAAGCTCGTCCTCCATCGACGTCACCATTCCGACACCGTTCTCAATCTGCGGATATTCCTCATAGTAATCAGCGTCGGGAAGCTTAAGCCCTGCGTGCAGATACAGCTCGTCCGCACAGGTAAAGATACGGCTTCCGTACGTACGCTTCATCTCATCACCGTAGGCGTTCACCTGACGGATCACGGCGGCAGCCTCCTCACTTGTATACGGAACAAGCGGTACAAGCCCATCACGAAAACGAGTGAGACCGGCAGGAACCACCGAAACGCTGTCGATCGCTTCATGGTAGCGCGAGAGATCGCGCATCGTACGCATAAGCTCCTCGCCGTCGTTCCAGCCCTTGCACAGAACGATCTGTGCATGAATGGAAAGGCCGGCGTTTGCAATACGTTCAATATAGGAAAGCACCTCACCGGCACGCGGGTTTTTCATCATCCTTACACGAAGCTCGGGATTCGTTGTGTGCACCGAAATGTTGATCGGCGAAAAACGCATTTTGATAATGCGGTCAATGTCTTTGTCAAAAAGATTGGTGAGGGTGATATAGTTTCCGTGAAGAAAGGAAAGACGCGAATCGTCGTCCTTGAAATAAAGCGTTTCACGCAAGCCCCGAGGAAGCTGATCGATGAAGCAAAAGATACACTTGTTCTTGCAGGTCATCTTTTTGTCCATGAGAGGGGTCTCAAAGTCAAGCCCTATATCATCGTAGGTCTCTTTATGGATCTCCGCTTCGTACAGGCTTCCGTTGCGCGAAAGCGAGAGCAAAACCGTTTCTTCCGCAAGATAATAGCGGTAATCCAAAACGTCATCAATCGCCTGACCGTTAATGCTAAGCAAAACGTCATCCGTTCGGATTCCTGCTTTTTCGGCGCGCGATCGATCCTGCACACCTGTGATCTTTACCATTTTGCTCTCCTTTCCGCGAGGTTACGTCGATCCGTTCTCGTAATGCACTTATATATATTATATATTTTACACTATTGTGGAGCAAATGTCAAGCAAAATTCGTGCTTGCACTCTGCTTTTTCGTTATTTTTCGCAGCCGTCCTTGCTTTTGTGTTCTTTTTCGGGTATCACCTTTTTCAAAAAAGCGCGTCGTTCCTTTCCGAGGATTCCGAACAAAACGAACAGAAGGAGGGTTATACCGAGATAAATAGAAGTCTTCAAGACCGATAGCCACCCCGAAGAAGCGAACATACGGAACACGATATACGTAGCAGCAGCCGAAGCCGCCACCAAAATCCCGGGCAAAAAAATATCCCGAAAAAGCGCGAGTGTAAACGGTATTCTCTTATACAGTCGCAAGGCACTCAAGGAAAAATTGAAGACCTCGGCAATCAGGAGAACGCCAACGTAGCCCAGTGCACCGAAGCGTGGCAAAAACAATAGAACAAGTACAACCGAGAGCCCCGCATCCGCAACATTGACACACATACAGTAAAACTGCTCACCGATCCCCTTCAAAATATTATCGACCGTCGTATCCATATACATTACCGGTACAAGCGGAACCAATACCGCAATAAAAAATCCCGCTTCTTGATTTCTGTAAACAAGATCGCCAAAATCACCCGAAAGCAAAAAGAGCGCGCCCGCTGCAAGAAAGGCGAACAGGAGCGCAAACGAAAGCGAACGCTCCACAATATAACGAAGTCTGCGTTTTTCACCTCGCGCAAGGCTTTCGGCGACCTCGGGAAGCAAAAGTCCGGTAAAGGAAGAGAGAAAGGAAGCCGGATATAAGAGAATCGGAATCGCCATGCCGTGAAGTGCACCATACGAGGAAAGTGCAGATTCCCTGTTATCGCCCGCTTTGGCTAAGCTGCGCGGAATCAGAACGTGCTCAAGCGTTGTAAGCCCCGACCGCACGTAGGTGCTGAACGCGACGGGAAGCGAGATGGAGCATATTTTTTCAAACAGTCTTTTTTGTCCATATTTTTCTCCCCTATCTTCTCCCTTCTTCAGTGTATGCAAAATCAAGGAACGACGACGATCAACAGCATATGTAAGCGTCATAAATAAGAAGGATAGAAGCTCGGATATCGTCCCGCCTGCCACGAGTGCAACGCAGGCATATTCCACGCCCTTCGGAAGCAGGATCATCAAAAACGATACTGTAAGAAAAATCCTTATAACCTGCTCGACAATTTGCGTGAGCGCATTCTTTCCCGACTGCCGTTTTGCATTGTAATATCCTGCAAAAACAGATGACATCGCTATCGGCAAAAGCGAGATGGAAAAAAGCCGAAGCGACGAAACCGTACGCACATCTCCAAGCAAATGCACGCCAATCGGCTCAGCGAGAAAAAAGATTCCAAAAGATGCAACGCCGCCGAACAAAAGCGCATACGTCAGGCAATGGAATAACACCTTTTTTTCCTCGGCATGATCACCGTGCCCCGTTGCCTCCGCAACCAACCGCATGGTGGCAAGTCCGATTCCCGAGGTAGCAAAGGTGATAAAGAATCCATAAACACTGCCGACAAGCGAAAAAAGTCCCATTCCCTCAGCCCCGACAGACGAAGAAACGTAAGCATTGAAAATCACTGCCACCGTTCGCATAAAAACCGTAGCAAGTGCAAGCGAAAGACCGTTCATAATGAATCGCTGTAATCTCGTCATAATTCTCCTTTATCGATTAATCACCATTTTTTCTGTTATAACTCTTGCTTTTTGCATTACGCTATTGTATAATGTATGCGTAATCAGTATTAATATTCTTGTGAGGTGCTTATGAACTCTTCCAATATCCGTCTCCGTTTGTCGGTTTTCAGCGATATTCACATCACCTGGTTTGATGAATTTCACTACGGAGGCTATGAAAATCTCGACCGTGCTCTGGCACTGCATACAGAAAAGCTTCCGTTTGCCGATGCCTTCCTGTTTACGGGAGACACCGTATATCAGGTGGATGCCTCCACAAAATCCGTATGCGAAAATCTATATCCCGTCATTTACGACAGAGCAAAAAGCCTCTTTAACAAATACATTCCCAACGCTCCGCGTGTCATGATCATGGGTAATCACGAATATCCCCAATGCAACGCCGATCCCGCCATGACTGCCGAGGCACAACGCATGTTCCGCGAAGCCTATGGACAGGAAATGGATGTACATACTACTGTAAACGGCTATCACGTGATCGCAGCGAGCATGCGTTCGTGGAAGGTTCCGCAATGCCCCGACGTAGAAGAGTGGTTGATGCGCGAGATCGACAGCGCTATTGCGGAAAATCCTGAAAAGCCTGTCTTCCTGATGCTGCACAATCCGCCTCCCGGAACTGTCACCTTCTCGATCAAATACACCGTCGGACAGTATAGCGACGCATTCATGGCGTGGCTCAAAACCAAGCCGCAGGTGATTGCTCTTTCGGGACACTGCCACAATGTAAACGAGGATGATTCCTGTATTTGGCAGGGCGGTTATACACAGGTCAATATTCCGATCGTTGCCGTCGGTTATATGCGCTTTGACGGCAACGGTGCCGAAGGCTTTGTAAACGATTTCGGATCGGTATTCGAAAAAAGCCAATCGGTGCAGATCACGGTAGACGAAAACGACCTTGTCACCGTGTATACCTATGACAACATGACGGGCAATGAGATCCAACGTTGGGAAATTGATGTGCCCGGTATTGTAAACGGAACCGCAAAGCCTCTCTATACCGATGAAGCACACGCTGCATGGAATGCCCCCGCCTTCGGCGAAAAGGCAAACGTCACATACGGATTGAAGGACGGAAAACCCTGCCTTACAATCACGCAGGATTTTCTTCCCTATCCCTACTGTATCAAGTATTATTCACTGGTATTTGAAAACACAGAGACCGGCGCAACAAAAACCGTTACCTACCCAACCGACTATTTTACCGGAAGCATGGCAAACAGGATCGACAAGCCGCTACCGAATCTTGAAAGCGGGAGTTACCGCGTAACCGTCTACGCTGCCAACGCCTTCAACAAACGCTCGGAGAATTCCGTTTCCACTACATTCACGTTATAAAAGGAGAGGTTAAGACAATATGGGAATCGCATTTTCGGTATTCAGTGATCTGCACCTTCTCGAATGGGGAAAGCAGCCGAATTACGGATACGATAAGCTTGCGCACGCCTTCGAATTTCATTTAAAGCTAGCAAAGAAAAACGATGCTTTTCTGTTTCTCGGAGATATCACGTATCAGCTTGACAGCGGTGACAAGCCTGTCTGCGAAAATCTGCACTCTGCCCCCTATGATTTTATAAATGAGCTTATCCGGAAGTACATTCCCGATACCCCTTGTATTTTCACGCTCGGTAACCATGAATTTCCGCAAGGCAACCTTGATCCCGCATTGAGCCAAGCCGCGCGTGAACTTTGGCGCGAAAAATTCCGTCAGCCCTTTCACTACAAAACGAAGATCGGCGACTACTACTTTATCGCGGGAGATGTCCTGGATTATTCCATTCCCATAAATCCCTCCTGCGAAGCTTTTCTTATGCAAGCAGCAGACGAAGCAATTGCAGAAGATCCGACAAAGCCTGTCTTTATGCTCATGCATGCACCGCTCGCCACCGAATCTCCCATGATGGGCGAGATGTGTTACACGGAAGCCTTCCGCGATTATCTTTATACCCATCCGCAGATCGTATTTCTGTCGGGGCATACGCACATTGTCCTGCAGGACGAAAACGCCATCACTCAGCATGGATACACCTCGGTCAATACGGCGCAAATGGCGATCGGCGGCTCTGCCTACAGCACACTGAAGGGCGGAGTCTCGGAAATCACACAAAGCCTGTATATCGAGGTGGAAGGCAGCACTGTCACGATCCATCGTTACGACACCGCCCGTGAAAAGGAGATCGGAATGCCTTGGGTGCTTAATATTGAGGACTACGTTAAGCACAAACGCATTCCGCAACCCTACACCGATATGCGCAAGCTGACATTGCCGCGTCCCGCCTTTTCCGAAAATGCAAACGCTGTCGTTTCTCTTTCCGAAGGCAACTTACACCTGCACATCAGCCAAAACTTCCGTCCATCCCCCTACTACGTTACACATTACTGTGTTTACGTATACGACAAAGCAACCGAGCGTCCGCTTCGCGAATACACCTTTTTATCCGATGCATGGTTTACCGATATGAGTGAATTTGCAACCTATCCGTTAAGCGGTCTCTCCACGGATGCATTCTATTTCGTGGCAATCCATCCCTGCAACAGCTTTTCCTCTTGCGGCGATCCCATAACCTGCGAATACAATCCGAAATAAATCCATGAAATGTGAGGACAAACAAAATGGCAAGCTTTGATATTACCAAATATGACAAAAACTTTGCAACCGAAAAATTTAACCGTGACGACATTCAATTCTACGACGCTCGTCAGGAGCCGATCAAAATTTACGGCATTCAGACCGAAGGACCTTACTTTGTCCGTCTTCCCGAAGCAGTCGCAAAATCCGTCTCCGAAGGCGTTTGGGCCCTTCATCGCTGCACAGCAGGCGGTCGTGCGCGCTTCCGCACAAATTCTCCGTTTATAGCGATCATCGCAGAAATGGATACCGTCTGTGTCATGCCCCACATGACGCCAACGGGAAGCGCCGGCTTTGACCTGTACGTCGGAACGAAATTCAGCGGCATCTTCCGCGGTCCATGTCAAACGTGCAACGAATATACCGGTATCATCAATCTTGGCGACTCCAATGGCGAAATGCGCGACATTACGATTAACTTTCCTACCTATAGCAACACAAAATCCCTTACGATCGGTATTGCAAGGGATGCCGTTATAGAAGCACCGACGCCTTACACGATCGAAACGCCCTTCCTGTATTACGGTAACTACATTACGCAAGGCGGTTGCTGCTCACGTCCCGGCAACCAGTACCAAGGCTATATCGAACGCGCATTTGATGCAAACTACGTGAACCTCGGATTTTCCGGCAACGGAAAAGGCGAGCCGCAAATGGCAGATTACATCGCGGAGCAAAAGATGTCACTTCTTGTTATGGATTACGACCATAACGCTCCCAACGCAGAATGGCTTAAAAAAACGCACGAGCCCTTCTTCCTCCGCATCCGCGAAAAGCACCCCGATCTGCCCGTCATTATGATGTCGTCACCCAACTTTTCACATGGCATTGAGGCGCATGAAAAACGAACCGCCATTGTGGAGAAAACCTACCGTAACGCCGTCGAAAGAGGCGATAAAAATGTATATTTCATACATGGTTCGGATCTTTTCACTGCCGTGAAGGACCGCGATGCCTGCACGGTTGACGGATGCCATCCGAACGATCTCGGCTTCTATTCTATGGCACAGGTTTTGATGGAAACGATCGAAAAGATCTTCCCGCGCAAGCAAAAATGACCGAGCGCGAATTTGAATACAAGGCACTGTTGACCGAGGAAGAATACCTACGACTTCGTGCGTATTTTTCCGAGCGTTATGCGCCGTATACGTACACGCAAATCAATCACTATTACGATACGCAGGATTTCCTTCTTTCGCACTTGCACGCAACGCTTCGTATACGCGAAAAGACTGCGGGACTGATGCTGGAATATAAGCACGGACAGAGGATCGTCAACGGTATGCGTGCGGCAACCGAGGATTGTTTCCCCGTCTCCGTCATTCCTGCCGAAATATCCGGAAAAGCTCTTCCCGATTGCGACGATTCTCTTGTATTCCATCCGATCGGATCACTTACAACCGTAAGGACGGATTGCAAAATCGGCAATGCTTTGGTATCCTTGGACGAAAATACCTATCTCGGTATTACCGATTACGAGATTGAGGTCGAGGTTGACGAAACAGGTGTGCTCCCCGATGAGATTCGGGCGCTCCATATTCCCTTTTCGGAAAAGACCGTCGGTAAATTCCACCGTTTTTTGTCAGCAAAATTAATGAAATTTTGATTTGAGCGAGTAATAGAGTCGGATTTTCTCCAAAAAATCGTTTTTTCTTGAATTTTTTTCAAAAAAGGGTTGATTTTTCAAAATTGTGTGTTATAATATGTATGATAGTAATATAGTGTAGGAGAGTGGGTGAAGATCCACTCTTCCTTTTATGTTGCGAGTAAACAAAAAAGGAGAACGTTTTGAAAAAGAATATCGCAACCACCGTTAAAGAACTGATTTCCGATACCGTCCTGTCGCTCGGTTGTGTCGTATGGGACGTTGAGTATCAGAAAATCGGCTCGGATTGGAATTTGACAGTGACCATCGACAATAACGACGGTATTACGATCGAGGATTGCGAGGCAGTGCATCGCGCAATCGATCCGATCCT
>JAZLAP010000262.1:0-3916 GCA_045613265.1 Eubacteriales bacterium
CATCCTTTCGTCGGTCGCGCGGATCTATGCCGATCTTGTAACGGCGGTCACGCTTGCCGAGGACGGTATGGCGCGCCCTGAGATCGCGAAGAAAATGAGGCTTCACGAGTATAAGGTTGGCCTCTATCTTGCTGCGGCACAGAAAAAAGACAAAAGCTTTCTCGTTCGTGCGCTCGACGCTTGCCGGACGGCGGATGTCGCGGCAAAATCGGGCGGCAGCACGGGCTATGGATCGATCGAACGGTTGATCGGATCGCTGACCGCACGACCGAATGCCTGAAGGTGAGGCTGCGGGTGCTTAGCACGGAAGCCAAAGCAGAATTACAATGAATCGATAGAAAAGGGGGATCGCCGTGAAGCGAAAAGAATCGTTGCCCGAGCTTCTTGCACCTGCGGGCTCGTATGCGGCACTCGTTGCTGCCATCAACGCAGGTGCGGATGCCGTATACGTCGGCGCCCCTACCTTTAACGCGCGTATTTACGCCGAAAATTTTACCGATGAGAGTCTCAGACGCGGTATTACCTATGCACATTTGCATGGAAGGCGTGTTTACGTTGCGCTGAATACGCTCGTTGACGACCGCGAGATCCCCGATGCGCTGGCGGTTGCCGCGCATGTCCGCGAAGCCGGCGCAGACGCCGTGATCGTTGCGGATCTTGGTATGGCATCGTTGCTGCAAAAGTATTTTCCCGACCTTCCGCTTCACGCATCAACACAGGCATCGGTGCATTCGTCGGACGGTGCAAACGCGATGGCGACTCTCGGCTTTACGCGCGTTGTTCCCGCACGCGAGCTTTCGCTTCCGGATATTCGTCGTATGGTAGAGGAGACCGAGACAGAGATCGAGGTCTTTTTGCACGGTGCGCTCTGTGTTTCGCATTCGGGACAATGCCTGTTCAGCGCCCTTGTCGGCGGCAGAAGCGGTAACCGCGGTGCTTGTGCACAGCCTTGCCGTTTGCCCTACAACGGTGAGCGGTATCCGCTCAGTCTGCGCGATCTCTCGCTCGCCGACCATATCCCCGCATTGATCGAAAGCGGGGTGGCATCTTTGAAAATCGAGGGGCGCATGAAGTCGCCCGAATACGTCTACGGTGTGACACGTATCTATCGCCGCCTGCTCGACGAGCACCGCGCTGCCACGCAGGAAGAAAATGCGCGTCTCCGCGCTCTCTTTTCGCGAAGCGGCTTTACCGACGGCTATTTTTGCGGTAAGACCGATGGAATGACGGGTGTGCGTACCGATGCCGACAAGGAAGCCTCGCGCGATGCGATGCCTGCCGACGTTACGGAACATTCTTTGCCGCTTACGGCGAAAATCGATATTATTAAAAACGAAAATGTAAAGCTGACGTTACATTTGGGTAACAAGGTGGCAACTGCTTACGGGCAGATACCGTCGCCTGCGCTGACAGCACCGCTTGATATTTCACAGGTCAGGGAACGGCTTGCAAAAATGGGCGGGACATTTTTCACACTTGCGGAGAAGGATATTGCGGTCAGGCTTGACGAGAAATTGAATCTTCCTCCGTCCGAGTTGAACCGATTGCGTCGCACTGCGGTCGCGGCATTGCTGCCGCCGCAACGGCAACCGATCGAATACCGTTACGAGACACAGCCTGCTGTAAAAGAGCCGCCTGCAACACCGATCGCGCTATGCCTTACGGAAGAGCAGCTTATGGCACTTCCGACCGACGGCAGCTTCTTGCGCTTTTTGCCGCTTTTTACGCTTTCCGAGCCTTCTGCTGCCGCTCTTCCCGACGGTGTATATCTGCCGCCCGTCGTATTGGACAGTGAACGTTCGGCGGTCGAGGCCGCACTCAAAACGGCGGCGGCACGCGGTATCCGCTTTGCACTTGTGTCGGGTGTCGGGCAGATCACGCTTGCGCGGCACTGCGGTATGATACCCGTCGGAGACTTTCGCCTCAATATCCGCAACCGCGAGGCACGTGCCGTTTATCGTGGTCTCGGTGTCGACCGCGTGGTTTTGTCGCCGGAGCTTTCGCTTCCGAAGTGCCGCGATATCGGCGGCTATACCTTCGTTTACGGGCGCATTCCGCTGATGCTGCTGGAGCGTTGCTTCATTAAGGAGAATTTCGGATGCCAATCCTGCAACCGCGCAGCCCTTGTCGATCGGCGCGGTGCACGTTTCCCGCTCGTTCGGGTATATCCGCACCGCAATCTCCTGTTAAACGCGCTTCCTACCTATATGGGCGATAAAAAATCCGAGCTTTCCGCTGCCCGTGTCTCCGCATACTTTTTCTTCTCCGTTGAAAACGGCGACGAGGTGCGTCGCATTCTTCAGTTCTACCGTAGCGGAAACGCGTTGCCATACCCCGTTCGGCGCGTTGGTGTAGACGAAAAAAAGCCCGATTTGCGCGATTCCGGTCGGGCTTCAAGTGAGGAAAAAAAGTCGAAACCTTTGCAGGTAAAGGCGAAGGGAGCGCCGAAAAAGAACAAGAGCGATGTGCGTTGCGCACACCGAATACAAAGGAAATGAAGGTAGTTTTATGGAAAATACAAACCCCCTCTATGAAAGCCCTGCTCTTCTGCCCAACGGCACCGAGGTCATTCTGGCATCGGCATCGCCGCGGAGACGAGAGCTTTTGCACGACATGGGATTTACGTTTACGGTGATCCCTGCCGATTGCGATGAAAGCATTCCCGACGGGATGCTTCCCGTCGAAGCCGTTCGTGTGCTCTCCGAGCGAAAAGCGCAGGCGGTCGCCGCATCGCATAAGGATGCGCTCGTCATTGCTTCGGATACGTTGGTGGCACTTTTCGAGCAGCCGCTCGGCAAGCCGAAGGACAGGGATGATGCCTTCCGTATGCTGTGCGAAATGAGCGGAAAAAAGCATTTCGTGCATACGGGAGTTGCCGTGATCTACCGTGGCAGAATGCTGTCGGACGTGGACACGACGGCGGTGCAATTCTGCCGTTATACGCCGACCGAGGCGTGGACATATGTTCTGACGGGCGAGCCGATGGACAAGGCGGGCGCTTATGGCATTCAGGGGCTTGGACGCGCGCTTGTCGAAAAGCGGGAGGGCAACCTCGATACCGTCATCGGCTTTCCGACACTTTTGTGCGATCGGCTGCTGAAAACACTGTTTTTGGAGAATAACGAATGACGAAAAAGGAAAAAAGCGCACGCGCCCTTCGCGTGATCGAGGCGCTCAAGGCGGTCTATCCCGAAACTGCCTGCGCACTTCTTTACGAGGGTGACGAGTGGCGGCTTTTCGTGATGGGGCGGCTGTCGGCGCAATGCACCGATAAGCGCGTAAACGAGGTCGCGCGGGAGCTGTTTTCGGTTCTTCCCGATGCCGAGGCGATGCGAACTGCGCCTCTCGCGACGATCGAGGAGCTGGTCCGTCCCTGCGGACTTTACCGCACGAAGGCAAAGAATCTCCGTGACAGCGCGGAAAAGCTGTGTCGGGAATACGGTGGCGTTTTGCCGCACGATATGGAAAGCCTGCTTTCCTTTCCCGGTGTCGGTCGAAAGATCGCAAATCTTCTGCGCGGCGACCTGTGGGGGTTGCCCGCCGTCGTGACCGATACGCATTGCATCCGTATTTGCGGCAGACTCGGCTTCTATCCCGAAAGCGAAAAGAACCCGACGAGGATCGAGCGGATCCTCGCATCTGTCCTTCCGCCCGAGGAGCAGAGCGATTTCTGTCACCGTATCGTTGATTTCGGGCGCGACGTTTGTACCGCACGAAATCCCAAATGCGATAGCTGCCCCTTTCACAACGAAGGACTCTGTGAGCACGGGAGGCGACATCATGGAAAAGATAAGGCTTGACCGTCCCATCCTCGTTGAGGGGAAGTATGATAAGATCGCGGTTGAGGCGGTTGCCGATGCGACGGTGATCGCGCTTGGCGGATTCTCGATTTTTTCGCGTAAGGAGAAGCAGGCGC
>JAZLAP010000263.1:0-11277 GCA_045613265.1 Eubacteriales bacterium
TGCTCTCAAACAACCCCTCAGTCAGCTTCGCTGACAGCTCCCCTTACACAGGGGAGCCTACCGCTGCGGCGGGATTGCTCAACGGCAAAAGCCTCTACTGAACCACCTGCTTAGCAGGTGGTTTTCACCTAACCAACAAAACGCGCGTGCAGAATGATCTGCACGCACGTTTTGTTGGTTATTTCACAGGCGGCGTCCAACCGTCGTCGACCGACGACTGCGCCCCTCCATCCGAAGAATCGCCTTCGGGATTTGTACAGGCGCAAAACAGAATCGCCGTCATGCAAAGCAAGAGCAAAAGCGCAATTCTTTTCATTTTGCCGTCTCCTCCGATTCGAGATTTTCAATGTATACGATGTTGTTGTTCTTCAAAAGAAATGCTCCGAGCTTATCAAAATCAAGAAGCTCACGAAGATAGCCGTCGTAGTAATCCTGAGCATAGATATACTCGATATATTCAGGCGTATAGATCGGATCGGTTTCGATCAAACGATCCGAAAAATCCTGAAGATACTGCCTGTACTCCTCGTCAGTCGCCGCGATCTTCTCAAGCTGCAAAAGGAGACACATCAGCATATCCTCGTTGTTGTTCTCCCACATATAGGTCTCAAGCGCCTCGGAGAGCGTCATTGCATCGTAACGCGCATCGCCGTCGATGCCGTAGTAAGCGCGGATAAACTCATCCCCGCTCTTATATCCGTTTGCCTCAGCGATCTTTTCCCAATCCTGGGCGGCAAGAAGCTCTTCCACCGCTTTCGGAATCTGATTTTCAAGATCGAGTGCCTTCGGATAAGACGTGGGCTTCACATGCTCCGCAAAATAACGGAATACGCGGGAATACACGTAGTTCTGCGCCATTTCCTTTTCAAGTGCATCACGCACCGACTGCCTGTACGCCGCCACGATATCCTCTTCCTCGGTATCAAACTCCAGTGTGATGGTCACAAAGGTCTCGTCCAGAACGGGCACCTTGTAAATTCCCATCGGGATAACGTAGAAGACAACCTCCTGCCCGTTCAGGTATGCAAACTCGCTATCACTTGCATACGCGTCTGCCTCAAGCGTGCAGGGCACCTCGATTGCAACCTCTTGACCGATAATGCAGTCGACAAGACAGTTATAGGTGACCTCGCGTTCAACGCCGTCGATCACAGTCTTTTCCTGATAACTATAGATATTGCCTACCGTTTCGCCGACCGCAGAGAGATACAGCTTACTGTCGGTATCGGAAAGCTTTACGTACTGGCTGTCGCGGTAGATATATTCTACCTCCTTGCCGTCGTCACCGTAATAGTATCCGAAATAGGAAATCATGATATTCTGTGATTTTGAAACGATGCCCGCAAACATACGCGAAAGCGAATAGTCGGCAACCTTTTTGCCGAGCAAGGCATTTTTTATGGCTTCGCGCATCGGCGTTTTGCCGAGCGTTGCGTAAACGGGAGAGCCGGTCGTGTAGTTCGTGCTGTCACCGTCGGGAAGCGTAACGCCGTTGTATTCACCGCGAACGTAAAAGCCCACAAAATCGCCCTCAGCGATCTCTTTGTTCTTATCCACCGTGCGGCGGTTTTCCCAAAGCACCTCATCGATTTTGGCATTTACCGCCTCATCCGTAACCTCGTATTTTTTGTCGATCTCAATGGTCTTGCCCGTGTAATCCGAGCGATCAACGTCAAAATATTTCCGCATATCGTCATCCATCATAACGTAGTCCTCGGGATTCGGATTCCGACATGACGAGAGAAGCGCAACGAGCGTTGCGGAAAGCAAGAGGATAGAAAGGATTCTTTTCATAACAACCTCAATATATATTTTTCAAAGATAATTAGTTATCACCCGCAAGGTCACCGATGTCCACCGTGTTGTCGTTGTCCTCGGCCTCGCTCTGCGAGGTCTTGCTCGACGAACCTTGGTCGTCCTTGCCGAGATCGGGGAACACCGTCATCACGATGGCAACGCCGATCAAAATAGCGAGAAGCCCTGCAACAACTCCGATCACCACACGCTGAGTGAGCTTTTTTTGTTCAAGCTCTGCACTGTTGTCTTTTTTCTGTAATGAAATATTCTTCTTTCCCATTGTTATACACCTCAAAGCAAATAATAGGGCATGTCGTCACCGACCGATACCCGAACGAATCCGTTTGTTCCTTTTTTCGCCGCAGGGGCAGGCTTTTTCGCAGTCTCCTCGGCAAAAGCTGTCTTCTTTGCAGCAGACGTCTTCTTTGCAGCGGACGTCTTCTTTCCGGAAGATACCTTCTTTGCAGGAGTAGCGGGTGTTCCGACGGGAACCTCGGGTGCCTCCGAAACGATACCCGTCTTCGCCACCTCGGCGGTCTTGGCTTTGCCCATACGGGAAATGCTGTTCTTACCGACTGACATGATTCATGATCTCCTTTGCAAGCGCCGCGTACTCCTTCGCACTGCGGGCGGATTTTTTATAAACGGCAACGGGGAGCGATTTGTCCTGCGACCACTCCACGGCGCTGTCCGTATGAATAACGGTAGAGAAAACAGGATAGGCATCCTGCGACGAAAGATTATCGAGCGTTTCCCTGAGATAATTCTTGCGTGCATCTGCCTTTGTGACGGCGATACCCAGAACATGAAGCTCAGGCGCGATCCCTCTGACCTCGCTTACAAACTCGATCATGTTGGCAAGGCCGAATACGCCCCACGGAGATGCCTCTACGGGAATCACCACGTAGTCCGATGCGCAAAGCACGTTCATCACCCAACCGCCGAGCGTGGGCGGCGCATCGATCAGAATGTAATCGTATTTCCCCGATTCCTTCACGGATGCAAGTGCTTTACGGAGAATAAATTCACGCTGCCAACGTGTAAACAAATCAAACTCGACACCGCTCATCAAGGTAGAGGACGGCAAGAGCGACAGCCCCTCATAGCCCGTATCGACAATATAATTTTCAGCGGCGGCTCCGTTTTTAATAACGCTATAGAGGTTCTGACCGTTCTGCGCGGAAAGAAGTGCCTTCTCCTCATCCATAAAGGACAGCGTAAGGTTCATCTGCATATCGCCGTCAACAAGAAGCACACGCTTTCCTTCTGCGGCAAGAGCATAACCAACGTTGGCACAGGTCGTGGATTTTCCGCTTCCGCCCTTATTATTGGCAAAAGCGATGGTGACGGTCTTCATTCGTCTCCCTCCTCCTTCAGATAATCGAGAATATCCGAAACGCCCTCTCCCGTGTAGGAGCTGACGAAAAAGATTTTCTTGCATCCCGCAAGCCGCAGCCAGGCTTCGGCGCGGTCGCGTCTCGCATCCGGCTTGTCCACACCGGTCACGATCCCTACCACCTCGCGGTTGACGAGCGAGGTAATACCGGGACTGTAGATCGAATACGGCTCGTTTGCGGAGATCACAAGCCCTACAATATCCGCCTCGTAGGAATACAAGGCAAGCGGGCCTGAAAGCTCGCGCCGCTCGGTATATTCGCCGGGCGTATCGATGATCGCATCAAGATACTGAATGTACTGCGTTTTAAAGTAGTGAAGCTCCTCGCCGAGCAATGCCTGTCTGAGCGTGGTCTTCCCTGCCGCAACGCGCCCGATCAGGATCAGCTTTTTCATACGTCTTACGTGCGCGTCAGCTCACAGACCGAAAATCCGAGCTTTTCCTTCACATATGCGGCGATCGCGGCAAGTGCCGCCTCAACCTCGGACACGGTTCCCGTGATAATGAGAGTGCCCGTAAAGCGATCGACAAATCCGATCTCGGCACCCGATGATTTCATAGCGATATCGGCACAAATGACCGCCGTCTCCGCAGGGCTGATCGTCATAATGCCGATCGCGGAGCGCTTATAGTCGGTCTTGGGATCAAGACCGAGCTTTTGATAGAGCGTGGGGTCGGGGTTGGCAATGATATGATTCAGGGTGATCTGCTTGCCCGGTACCAGCTCCTGTATAATTCTCATTTTATCCTGAAGATCCATTTATCCTCCTATGCGGCAATAAAACCCGCTTTCCTGTGCAACGCCGAGAAGGTATTCCATTTTTTCCTTTGTCGGCGGCAAAATGTCCGATAACGTATAATCCCGTCCGAGTGCCGTATATTTATCCTGTCCCAGGCGGTGATATGGCAACAGATGAATCCCCGACACACGCGGAAGCGTGCGTGCAAACATAGCGATCGCGCGGATCTCCTCCGCCGTATCGTTAAAGCCGGGAACCACGGGAATGCGCACGGTAAGATCGGGCGTCAATGCCGAAATACGCTTGGCATTTTCGAGGATCACGTCATTCGGCTTCCCCGTAAATGCGCGATGCTTTTCGCTGTCTGTATGCTTGATATCAAGCAAAACGTGATCAACGAGCGGAATCACACGCTTTAATACGCTATCGTCGGCGTAACCCGTCGTTTCAATACAGGTATTGATGCCTGCGCGATGCGCAAGTGAAAGCAATGCCTCGGAAAAATCGGGCTGAGCCAGACACTCACCGCCCGACAGTGTCAGACCGCCGCCACTGCGGTTGTAGTAGGGCGTATCAAGGAGTACCGTCTCCATGACCTTCCCCGCGGTCGTATCCTCACCCATCAGCCGCTCGGGCTTTCCGGGCATCCGCATGATCTCCTTTTCGTAGCTTTGGCTTTCGGGGTTACAGCACCAGCGGCAGCGCAAATAGCAGCCCTTCAGAAATACGATGGTGCGGATGCCGGGACCGTCGTGGATCGAAAACCGCTGTATATCAAATATTCTTCCCGTTGTCTGTTCAAATAGCACGGTTTTCTCCCTTCTGACGTTTAGAACCCTTGCTCTGTACGGTTAATAATGTCGTCCTGCAGACTGCGCGACAGTGTGGTAAAGAGTGCGCTGTAGCCCGCCACGCGGACGACGAGCGTTTTGTAATTTTCGGGGTGCTTCTGTGCATCAAGCAACGTTTCACGCGTGACGACGTTGAACTGCATATGCATACCCTTTTGATCGAAGAATGCACGGATCAACGCAATAAACTTCGTAAGTCCCTCCATGCCTGCGAGTGCCGAGGGGTGGAACTTCTGGTTAAAGAGCGTACCGTTCGACGCAATGCCGTGGTCAAGCTTCGACACCGAGTTTGCGGTAGCCGTCGGGCCGCATACGTCGCGCCCGGAGCAGGGGCCGACACCGTCGGCAATCGGCGTGAAGGCAAGTCTGCCGTCGGGCGTTGCACCCGTTTCGGCGCCGAGCGGAACGTTGGCAGACACGGGATAAAGTCCCGCCTGATAGATACCGCCGCGGCAGTTTTTGTATTTTTCGACTTCCTTCGTATAGCTATAGGCAACGTCGCGGGCAAACAGATCCACCTCGCGGATGTCGTTGCCGTATTTCGGCTCGTTCTGAATAAGCGTAAGGATCTCCTTGTAACGCGCCTTCTTATCGGCAGGAATACCGCGCGCCTCGGTGACCTCACCGTATACCGTGCGGACAAGCGATTCGTCGATCGTCACACCGTTCTTTGCAAGCTCGTTCACGATACTCGCCGTCAGCTTTTCGGCACTCTTTCCGCTGTATCCCATACCAAAGTTCTGGAGAAGCGCATCGCGCAGCTCTGCCATTGACACAAGCTTTTTCTCATACACCAGCTCACGGACGGCAATGAGCGCATCGGTCATATTGGCGATACCGAAGCCCTGCGGACCCGTAAAGTTGTAGATCGCGCCGCCCTCCTGCAAGCTCTTGCCGCGACCGATACAATCGGCAACCATCGAGGATTGGAAGGGGAGCGGAACGCGGACGGCGTGCGCCGCGTCGATCGCATTGATCGAATTGACGAGCAACTTGATCATATAGGCTTCCTGCGCCTTGTACGCAGAATAAAACTCGTCGAAGCTCTTCATTTCGGTGACGTCACCGGTCTTAAGACCGATCTGCACACCCTTGTCCATACCGTTCGAGAAGACAAGCTCCATCGGACGACACATATTGAAGAATGCCGCATCGTGCCAACCGTCGGTCTTGCCGCCCTTCTGCGGCTCAACACAACCAATGATACAGTAATCGAGCGCATCCTCCATCGACACACCGCGCGACAACATCGACGGAATGATCACCTCGTCGTTGTAGTAGGCGGGAATGCCCATACCCGTACGCGTCAGTGCTGCCGCCTTCATCAGAAGCGGCTGCGGCGAACCGTTCCAGACGCGGATAGAGAGTGATGGCTGCGGGAGTCCCACGTGCATTGATGCCTCAATGCACATGTAAGACAGATCGTTCGTTGCATCGGTTCCGACGTCGCTCTGTCCACCGACGATCAAATTCTGGAAGAGTCCGTAGCCCGCAAAGCCCTCGGCGGATGCTGCATCACGCACCTTGTTGAGGTCGTTCAGCTTGACGTAAATGCAATCGATCAGTTCCTGTGCCGATTCGCGGGTAATCACACCCTTGTCGAGATCTGCCTTGTAGTACGGATACATGTATTGGTCAAAACGACCGGGAGAGATTGAGTGACCGCTCGACTCTACCTGCAAAAGGCTCTGCACAAACCAGAAGGACTGGCAGGCCTCGTAAAAGCCGGTCGCGCCGAATTCGGGAACGCGGCGACAGTTCTTAGCAATCGTGAGAAGCTCGGAACGGCGCTCGCCCGATGCGGTTGCCGCCATTTTTTCGGCAAGATCGGCGTAACGGCGCGCGTAGATCACAACGGCATCGCAGGACTCCATCACCGCCTCAAGGAAATGGCGGCGGGTGATGTACTCGGGATCGGCAACGTCGAGTCTTTCGTATGCCGCCTCGGCTTCCTTGCGGATACCGCTGTAGCCGATCCGCAGCACCTTGGCATAATCCACGTTGACGTGACCGATGCCGTTATAGAAGTAGTTTCCCGGCGTGAACATCGCGTGCTGCGTAAAGGCACGATATGCCTCGGGCGACATATATTCGCGGGCAAGGTCGCTGTTGGTCTTCCCCTTCCAATAAGGATAGACACGGCGAAGTGCCGCCTTCGTCTCCTCGGAAATGTAGAAGGGATCCGCCTCGCGCGTTGCCACCGTATCGAATTCCGCCTCGAGCCATTCGTAGGAATACTCGGGGAATACCTGACAGCCGCGCGGCGACTTGGAGTTTGAGCCAACGACAAGCTCGCCGTCACGGATCACGATCGGTATATTTCTGAGAATGTGCATGAACGCCGCACTTCTCCGCTTGGCGATCGGAAGATGCTCGGTGCTTTGATAGCTTTCGGTGATCAACACGCCGCGATCCGCCTCGATTTCGGGCATGACGGCATACATATCATCGATCAGCTTCGTGATACGTGCGCTTTTTTCTATAACAAACGGAAGCTGTTCCATTGTCGTTTCCTTTCGTAAAGGGTTTTATGGTAAAAAGGGATCAGATCTGTTCCCAAAGCTCGGCATGCGGAGCGGCAATGACCGAGGTGGCGTTAAGCTGTCCGAGGTTCTTGGCATACGCCGCGCCTGCCTCGACGGCGGCGGTGACGTCACCGACCTCACCCGTTACGAGAACAATGCCCTTACCGCCCATGCCGCGCGAAACGCGGAGGTCGTAAATGGCAACACGCGAGGTCTTGACCGCAATATCTGCCGCCTTGATCGCGGATGCGGCACTATAGGTCTCAATCGTGCCGAGTGCTCCCTTCTTTTCGCCGCTTTGTGTGCCAAAAAGAGCCTCGATGACCTGCGGGTCGATGCGTCCCATGATGGAGCTGTCAACGATCGTGCTTTCGAAGCGCTTCGTGACGACCTCGGAGGCGGCGGTCACGTTCGAGATCGTGCCGGTCATGATCATTTCATATTTTCCGGGGCAGGCGGGATGTGCCGATACGAGACGAATGCCCGCGCTCTTCAACGCGGCATCGGTCGCCTCGATGCCTTTTGCTATGCTTTTCAGTTCAATAATACCTACTGCCTGATACATATATTACACTCTTTCTATTTCAATTTTGCCGTCCTCTACCGACACAACGCGTCCGTCGATCGAGGCATATTGCGGAACCGAAAGCCCTTCGGCGGCAGATGCGATCATCTGTCCCTTCGTCACCCTGTCGCCTGCGGCAACCACGGGAACCGAGGGGGCGCCGATGTGCTGGGAAAGGTAAATCGTAACGCGCGCGGGCGCATACATCTTATCCGCAAGCACGGCAACCTTATCGAATTTGTTGACACCGAGCATTGCCGCCCAACGCGAGGACGGAAGCATACGGTATTCGCGGTCGGGAGACGGCGTCACATCCGCATCCGCCGTATAGCGGAGCTTGTTCTTTGCAAGGATCTTCTTATATTCGTTGATGACCGCACGCGGTGAAATGCCCTGACAGCATGCCGCAAGCTCACAAATACCGCAGTTGCAGCAAAGCGATGCGGTTTTGACAAGCTCGGGGGATGCCTCCGCAACGCTCGTCGCACTGCGGATCATGCGATGCGGCTCCAAGGGATAGCCAAGCAAAGCACGGGGGCACATATCGGTACAGCGCGTGCACTGGCAGCAATTTGACGCTCCGTGCGTTACGGCTGTCTTCACCGTCGTCATCTTCGACACCACCGCAGGAATGTCCTCGGGCAGGATCAACAGCGACTTCGTGTTCTTTTTAATAATCGCCGTTTGCCACGGAATGATGTTACCCATTGAGGGGCCGCCATCAATCACAACATGGTGCGCGGGCACCGTAACGCCGTAGAAGTCGAAAATATCGCGGACACGCGTTCCGACGGGAACCGTAAAGACGATTGGCTTTTCCACCGCACCACCGATCATACACCACTTATCGGTCACGGGAGCATCATCCTCAAAGGCACGGCAGATGTTATACACCGTCTCGGCATTATAGACAATCACGCCGACGGTGATGGGAAGCGCACCGGGGCGCACGACGCGTCCCGTTGCCTCGTAGATCATGTTGATCTCGTCGCCCATCGGGTACACGTTCGGCAGTTCCTTGATATAAACGTTCCGAAACACCTCTTCGCCATCGTGAAGACCAAGTGCCTCCACGTTATGCTGCTTCACGCAAACAAGCGTGCGCGACATGCCGCCCGCCTTCATCACGTAGGCTGCACCACGCGCAATACGTTGCATTTCGTCACGCATCAGAATATAGTCGGTGTACAGAAGCGGCTCGCACTCCGCACCGTTAATAAGGAGCGTGTCGGCACCCGGCGCAAGCTTCATGTACGAGGGGAATCCCGCACCGCCCGCACCGACGATACCCGCATCACGCATCATTGTTTTCAGATCCATAAATTATGTACTCCGTTTAGTCCACGATACCGACGATCACGGCATCGGTAGGAGACGAGGTGTTGTGAAGCGCAAGACGCGCCGCACTGCCGGTGGTGACAAGAACCGTCTCGCCGATGCCCGCACCGACACTGTCCACGGCGATAATGAATTTTTCGGTGAGCTGATTGTTTTCGATCAACTGTACCTCAAGAAACTTCGAGCCGACGAGCGACTCCTGCTTTCTCGTGGATACGATATTATCTCTGACGATACCCTTTAACATAGCTTTACTCCTTTACTACCTTAACACGCGCACCGTTTCCAAGTCCAACGGCGTTCGCATCGTCGGTATCAATATGCATTTCAAGACGGAATGCCTCGTTCACGCGCACCTGCACATCGTAGAAGCGCGTGCGGCGTGTGCCGACGGCATCCACCGTAACGTAGTCGCCATCCTTTACACCGAAACGCACACCGTCCTCGGGCGACATATGAATATGACGGTTTGCGATAATGCATCCCTCGGAAAGTGTCACAACACCCATAGGGCCAACGATGGTAATTCCCGCAGAATCCTTGAGACTGCCCGACTCACGGACGGGCGGCTTCACCTTCAATACGTAAGAATCGGTTGCCGAGATCTCCACCTGCGATGCCTTGCGCTCAGGTCCCAGAACCCGCACCTTTTCGATCGGGCGGAGCGACGGGCCGATGATGGTCAAGGTCTCCTTGCAGGCGTACTGTCCGGGCTGCGAAAGCTCCTTTACCGGTGTCAGGGTATATCCCTTTCCGAACAGCGTTTCCACATCCTCATGCGACAGATGGATATGCCGATTGGAGACACCCACAGGCACCTCGTTCCCTGTATTTGCAAGAGACGAAGCCGCGGTGTCACCGTTCATTTCGGCGATCACCTTTTTTACCATCTCCATGATGGCGGCGTTTGACATTTCCATAGAGCATCCTCGTATCTTCTCCGCACAGAAAACAGTCTCTGTCTCTATGCGATATATTTCCCTTTTGTACCCTTTCGGGCATACAGAAGCCGTCGGGCGTTGGGCGCGCCGTTCGGTCATATTACGTCACCGCCAAGAAGGTCTCGCGGCGGTTTTGCCGTATCCCTGCGGAAGGCTTTGCCTTCCGCAGGAGCATACGAACACTTCTCTTCTATTATTTAATAGAAGGGAGAAGCTTCTCCACGTCAGCGTGGGGACGGGGAATCACGTGCGTTGCGATCACTTCACCGAGCGAAGCGGCAGCAGCACTGCCTGCGTCAACGGCTGCCTTAACGGCACCGACGTCGCCGCGTACCATAACGCTTACGAGTCCCGATCCGATCTTCTCGGAGCCGATAAGGATAACGTTAGCGGCCTTTACCATTGCATCGGCAGCTTCGATTGCGGCTACGAGACCGCGGGTTTCTACCATTCCAAGTGCTTCCATTTGAATGTTCCTCCTAAAAAAATATGTTTATTCTTTTAATTTCTTGTATTTCTACGGCATCCGCCGCAAGAACCGTTTTTATCCCACCGTCAAAAATTTCATGACCTCGGGATGGGGACGGGCGATGACCTCGCACAGCTTAACGTTTCCGACCTCGGCAGCCGCGGCGGCACCGGCCTCCGCCGCCGCCTTTACTGCCGAAACGGGGCCCTGCACGACGACGGTTACCAGTCTGCCGCCAAGGCGCTTTTCGACGTGGATCAATTCTACGTTTGCGGTCTTGACCATAGCGTCAAGCCCTGCGATTGCGGCAACCATCGCCTGTACCTCCAGTAACGCGATTGCCTCTCCCATAGTGCTTCCCTTTCGGATTATTTAATCGAGGGGAGAAGCTTCTCCACGTCAGCGTGGGGGCGGGGAATCACGTGCGTTGCGACAACCTCGCCGAGCGAAGCGGCAGCAGCACTGCCTGCATCAACGGCTGCCTTTACGGCGCCGACGTCGCCGCGTACCATAACGCTTACGAGTCCCGAACCGATCTTCTCAGATCCGATCAGAACAACGTTTGCCGCCTTTACCATTGCATCGGCAGCTTCAACTGCGGCTACGAGACCGCGGGTTTCTACCATTCCAAGTGCTTCCATTTGAATGTTCCTCC